>CAIQUS010000081.1 GCA_903875045.1 uncultured Bacteroidales bacterium | reverse complement strand
GAACTGGTTTGCCCGACAAGGCTTACTGTCGTTATATCTAAGAATGAAGGTGTAAAAGCTAATAGAAACCGCCGTGGTACTAACAAGTATGCCCGGTGGTGTGGGGGGACAGCGGCGCGAGCCGCTTCCTACCCGATTAGAATAATCGGTTTGTAGCGTCTATCCATAAACCCCGAAGGGGTGAAATATCAAATAATATGTACCACATTTACCAAATTTTCAACCCCGAAACTTGAGTAATGAATCTAATTGAAAATGCACCAGTGAAAACCATTGATCCCCATCAGTATAAATATCTTTGATCTTCAGTCCGGCACTTCCGGCCAGTTGCTGAACATATCCGGGAACGAATTTATGAGAATTCTCTGTATGTATGGTCTCTCCTTTCCTTATAATGATTTGATCGTTCAAATGAGGCGTGCTGATCTCCATATTCCTGCGGGCACGAAGATGCATTTCAATCCGTGTTTCTGCCATGTTGTAAAATGAAAAGTGGTCAAACCGGTCAGGATCAAAATTGGTTTTTGCAACGTGATTTACAACATGCAGAATGTTTTTATTAAAAGCTTCAGTTTTACCCTGCGCATCATTGTAAGCTTTTTCCAGAATGGCAATATCCTTCACCATGTCGAATCCGATAAGCAAATGATCGCCCGGGTTCATCCATGATCTTAAGCCAGACAGAAAAGGGACTTCCTGCCTTTTTTCAAGATTTCCGAAAGTGCTTCCGAAAAAACAGATCAGCTTGCTTCCCTCGCATGGTATCTTATGATGAAAATTCATGAAATCGGTGAGAATGCCGTGAACCCTTATGCCGGGATATTTTGTTGAAAGGATGCCGGCTGATTTTTCAATGGAGGTTTTACTGATATCAACAGGGATGTAGGTTATATCCCCCTTCCCATGACCGGGAATTGCATCCAGGAGAATCGATAATTTTGAACAATCCCCACTGCCCAACTCGACGATATTTTTAATGTCCAGGCCTTTTAAAATCGTCGGGGCGGCCTCTTTCAATATCATTTTCTCGGTTCTTGCCGGATAGTATTCCGGCAATCCGGTTATCTCTTCAAAGAGTCCGGAACCTTTTTCATCATAAAAAAACCGGCTGGAAATATATTTTTGTGGAGCGGAAAGTCCCTTTAAAATTTCAGATATGATTTCTGTATCACTTTCATGGGCATTGAAATTACTTATTGCAACCGGAATCTTCATTCCATGGGGTGTTTGCTGAGGGTCTGTTTCATGCACCTGGGTGTCAGTTTCAGGAATACCGGTTTCGAAAGGGTTATCAGGGTCATTGCTCCATTCGAACCATCCTCCGTCGTAAACCGATACCCGGGGCCATCCCATCAGCCATGCGTTGAACCAGGCTTCGCTTCCGCGCCATCCGGTTCCACAGTAAAAAGCGAGATGTTTGCCGGGAGTGATCCCGCTTCTTTTCCAGTTTTCAGCGATTTCATGATACTCGCGGTGTGTTTGATCAAAATTCCTGTAATTCTCCATGTGATAGGCGTCCGAACCGCAGTCGGCAAAGATGGCCCCCGGTATACGGCCCTTTGGACCGATATAGTTATACCCGCTCACTTCACCAATGAATTCAGGCCAGCTGCGCACGCAAACCAGTTCAGCAAAAGGGGAGGAGAGGATTTGTTTTGCCTCAGGCAGATCAACCAAAAATTCAGGATGAACAGGTATCTCTGCACCAAATTCAGTTACCGGTTTTTTCGGTTCATCTTCGAATGAAATTTCATATCCCTCATCCTGCCAGGATTGAAATCCTCCGTTCAGCACCCGTACATCCTTTACGCCTGCGTACATCAGGATCAAAGCACATCTGACCGCCCCGATATCACCTGCTGCACTTCCTGGAAATGGATCACTGTTATCAGGGGACATGAATTTGCCATACATGATTACGGTTGTTTCTGTGGTAATTCCATGGTTCTGCAGGGCTTTTTGAAGTTCCCCGGGACTTCTCCTGTTCCAGGTGTCGGGCGCTTCCAAAGCCATGGTGTCCATGTCGATCGCCCCGGGAATATGCCCGCTCAGGTAAGCCTCGCGGTTACGATAATGGGCATGAATCACAACGAATTTATCATTTTCGAAATGAAGGGGCTTCCTGCCGGAAAGCAATGTACTTATCCACTGCGCAGGAACCAGTTTTTGAAATCGTTCCAGTTGCTGCATGGGGAGTCCGGCATTACCCGACCATTCATCTGCAAAGCGGTTATAAACAGAAACGTGGTGATATCCTGATTTTAAGAATCTTGTTGCAACATTAACCACCTCCGTATCATCATAGCCGTAAACAATTAAATGATGTTCGGGGTGAATTTGTTTATGCCGGACCATTTCTATCCAGTCAAGATATTTTGTCCACCTGGCAGGCAGGTTCTTCGCATTTTTAACATGCCCGCCACGGGCTTCATTTTGCAACTGCCAGCCATTATAAGCATCTGCGGACCTCACATCTATGATTCTGGCTTCCTGCTTCTCAAGCATTGCTAACAGCTCCTTTGTTGAGACTTCACTGAAGGAATGAACCATGTTTTGAATTATTTGTGCGGGTGGTAAATTACAATTTAATTCTTTTCCAAAAGGGGTTTCAAAGTGGAGTTGACGAGATAAATTCCCATTTTACCGATTATTATTGACCTGACGGCGGGTCTTTAATATATTTGCACAAATCCTTGTCCCATGAAAAAGATTTTTACCTTGCTGGCACTTTTGCTCGCATTTCAATGTGTTTATGCACAGGAAGGCAAACCTGAAACGGTATTGATGAAACCTGCCTTGCTGGTGATCGATGTCCAAAAACAATATCTGCCCTTAATGTCCAAAGAAGACCAGGACAGATCTGTCGAAATGATGAACTGGTCCATCTGGCTCTTCCGGCAATACGGACTGCCTGTGATACGGATTTACCACACCGATGAAAAATGGGGCCCAAAACCGGATTCTCCCGGTTTTGAATTTTACGACTCAATAAAAATCGAACAGTCGGACCCTAAAGTAATCAAAACTTACCCTAGTGCATTCAACAAGACAGAGCTCAACAAACTGCTCAAAGAGAAAGGCATCAATACCTTGTTCCTGTGCGGGCTGAGTTCGGTCGGATGTGTTCTGGCAACCTACATGGATGCCGGCAACTATGATTATGAAGCTTTTCTAATCAAAGACGCGATCATCAGCCATGATGCCCAGTACACAAACCAGGTTGAAACCATCTTTAATGCCCTTGATCTGAACACGATCAACTACATGTTCAAGATCCGGAAAGAGTGATGATGCAGGTTCAGAATTTAACGAACATTGCCAGCACACCTAATCCGACCAGGACCATACCGGTCACCGCTTTTTCATGGTGTTCGAGGAAATGTGTGTTAAATGTCTTCACGCCCCTCATGCCTAAAGAAACAAGGAGGATCATTACGGCCACTGTGGTGATAAGGTAAACGACCGATACAATTAAAATTCCTGTCCAGCCGATGGTTCCTGCCTGAAAATAATACGCTTCAATTTCGATGCAGGGTGTCAGAAACATTGCAATACTCAGTGAAGTGAGAATGGCAATCCATCTGGATTTATTTTGTTCAGGATTTTTCGCCAATGGGTTGACCTCATGCGTGTGGTGATGAAGTCCACGGAAATCGCGAAAAATATAAACCAAACCAAGCCCTACAAGGATTCCCGGAGCAATGGTTTCTGAAATGGCTGTATAATCCTTTGCCAGTCTGTAACCAATCAAACCGACAATAATACCGATTATTACAGTGCTCAATGTATGGGCTACGCCTGTGATAATGGTAGCCCAGAATGTCTGACGAGTCGTCCAATTCTCTGTTTTCCCAACGGCAATCAATGGCAGCCAATGATTCGGTATCATTGCGTGAATAAGACTCAGAAAAAAACTTCCTATAAAAATCTGATACATCGGTTTCAAAATTATAACGAAGACAAAAGTAATACCTCTTCCCGTAATTTATAAAAAAGTTATTTGATGGAGCGCAATCTTACAAGCTTTCAGCGCTGGCGCTACGCTACCAATTTCCGGAACTGTTAATTAACTGTTAACACTGAGGTATCTGTATAATATTTACCTGTAGCCGGTGTTTTAATAACCAAATGTAAGTTCAACATTTTCCAAAACAACCCTAAAATGAATGCATCATGAGAAACGTTCAGCAGGTATCAACAAACGCCGACTTTAATAAAAGCCTTAACATATCAAATCATCAGAGAAGGATTCCAAAACCAAAACTTTCATCGGGATCAATAAAAGGGATGTATCCGGTGATTCTTGATGATGGCCGAACGATCATTTATGTTTCTGATAAAAACAAGGAAAATGAGATCAGGTCAAGGTATGCATCACGGAAGTAATCATGAACGTCAGGTGTTTACAGATATAAATTCTCCGGGCTATTTACCTCATCAGCATATTTCTATTAATCAAAGACCGACGGTGTATTTTTCTTCTTCGGTTATCCCTTTCCACTGGTCCGTCCTGAACGGACTTGCAGGGTACCCGTCTTTACCATAGATCCCGCCTCCGCCACCGCCATCTTTCACCCTGATGGCCACGACATTTTTTCCCTGTTTTAAAACTTTTTCAGGCACTTCGTAGATCCTTTTTTTGTTCCATACAAAAGCAGATCCGATCAGCACCCCGTTCAGATAGGTCCGGTCATTATCATCGATCATCGCAAGGTGCATTGCTGCAGGTTTACCTTCTTCTTCCCTGCCCAGGGTAAAATCTTACCGGAACCAGACTGAGCCATCGAGGTATTTCAACCCTTTTACCTGTTTTTCCCACTGCCCCGGCAATTTCATTTTTGGCCAGTTTCTGTCATTATAATCTGCTTTCATCCATTGATCAACATCAGTGAAGTTATTCACGCCTCCCTGCAATGATTCGATCTTTTTCGTCAATAGGGATAAATACTTCTCCGATGCCCGTTTCTTTGCTTCAAGCAATGAATCCAGGTTAAAGGAAGATATCGCCGCCGTGATATCTTTAAAATCATCGCTGCGCTCAAGTGCATTTTTGCTGGTCCAGGTTTCAACCACCGTGCCGCCCCATGTTGCATTGATGAGACTGATTTTGATTGCCCGTTGAATTCTACCATGACATTTTCGTCGGGATCCGCCCATCCCCACACATATTCTGATGATTTGGTATGTCCACCCGTTTATGTAATTTTGACAACCCTAATTCGCTTTACAATATCAACCATTATTTATTAATTAATAGCGGAAAACCTGACATGAAGACAAGTGTAAAAAAAACAATTAAATTTGGTGAAGAAGTGGATGGATTTGACATCCCTGTTTTAAATGAGCGGGAAATACGGGCGGCCGCAGGAATCCTGTTTTTAGGCACCTTCCTTTCATTGATGTTTATCCTGTTTCAGGGGAACTTTGTTCCGATCAAGTATATCATCACCATTTTCCTGACAGATTTTCTGATCCGGGTTTTTATCAATCCCAGATTTTCACCTACCCTGATTCTGGGAAGGTTGATTGTACGCAATCAAACACCTGAATATGTAGGAGCTGCTCAAAAAAAGTTTGCCTGGATCATCGGGGTGGTTTTGTCGGCTACCATGTTCGTTTTTTTTATCATCGTAAATGCCTACAGTCCGATAACAGGTATTATCTGCCTTATCTGCCTTGTATTCCTGTTCTTTGAATCGGCTTTTGGAATTTGTCTGGGATGTATGTTCTATCCCCTCTTTTTTAAAAATAAAGTACAATACTGTCCGGGTGAAGTTTGTGATGTAAAACAAAAACAGGATATTCAAAAAACGTCGTCAAGTCAGTTTCTCACCTTGCTGGCCTTTATCGCATTCGTCTTTCTGACAATCTATTTTATGAATGGCAGGTTTGCTGAAAAACCTCACGATCTGTTTGGAGATAAAAGTATTGAGCAAACCAAATAAGCGGCAGGGAGGTCTCAAAGGTAAAACGAACGCCTAAGAAATTTCGTGTTGAATCCTACGGAACGTACTGTATGAAAAGGGCAATCTTTGTTCTGGTTCTCTGCTTGGCAAATTTGTCGCTGTTGAAAGCCGATGGCCTGGGTATCGCGATTAAAAAGGCTGACACCCTTGGCCAGATCCTCCTTTTAAATAAACTCAGCAGAAGTTTGCGAAACGATTCTCCCGGTGCATCATTAACCAATGCGTTCCGTGCCCTCGATCTGGCGAGAAAGGTGAGGAACATAAAACATGAAGCCGAGGCTTGCCTGAATCTGGGAAAGACCTATCTGTTCATGTCTCAATTCAAACAGGCCCTGATATATTTTGACCTTTCGGAAAAACTTACACGGCTGCTGCGGTTGCCTGCCGACCCAATTGTGGCAGAGTGCATCGGCAGTTGTTACAAAGGTGCCGGAAACAATGCGCAGGCCGTGGAATATTTTCTGAAAGCACTGGATCTTTACAAGGAAAAAAAAGTTGAAAATAAAAGATACAATCTTTTTGTTTCCCTGGCAATAATATACGCAGAATGGGGATGGGATGACCATGCGCTTGAGTTTTACAAGAAGGCTCTTGAACTTCAGATCGGAGGAAATGATTCGGCAGCTGCAGCCTATACACTTACAAATATGGCCGGTATCTATAGCAAATTATTGGGCAGTAAAAAAGGGCTGGAGTACAGTCAACAGTCATTGATGATTTTCCGAAAACTGAATAATTTCAAAGGAATCGGGTATGTTTTAAATGGCATCGGACTTTATTATATGTCGGTTGAAAAGTATGACTCGGCAAAAAACTCATTCATGGAGGCGATCAGAAACTATCAGAAGATCGCGTTTTACGAAGGGATGTCATTTGCATACAGCAATTTGGGTGAGGTTTTTCTGAAGGAAAACAATCAGTCGCAGGCGCTGACTTGTTTTACGCATGCAATCCGGCTTGCTGATTCCGGAAAATCAGAGATAGCCAGATGTACCTCATTGACTTCACTGGGGAAAATCTATTTACAAACCGGCCAGGTCAAAAAAGCCTCCTCAGCCCTCCATCAGAGCCTTGAGATTGCTGTTTCACGGAATTTTAAGGAGGCCATGGCTGATAATTACCGTGCTTTAGCGAAAATGTATAAACAAAAGGGAGAGTTGAACCCTGCCTTTCATTATGGCCAGTTATATATTGAAACCAGGGATTCCCTTTTCACGGAAAACAGCCAGAAAGTCATTGCTGAAATGGAAGCACGGTATGAAGCAGAAAAAAAAGAGCGTCAGATTACGTTGTTAACAAGAGAAAATGAAATGAACAAACTTGCCATTCACACAAGGGAGAAAATAACCCTGATTTTGGCAATTTCATCAGGTGTTCTTTTGATACTGCTGGTTTTCCTTGCCCGGTTTTATTATCTCAAACAGCGTGCATATAAGAATTATGTGCATTTGACTGTTGATCAGATAAAGAAAGAACAAAACGTCGAATCAAAGGAATCTCAAACGGCCAGCCACCGTCTGATTGAAGAACTAGGACAGGCAATGTCGGCCGAAAAGTACTTTCTTAATCCCGGACTCACCCAGGCTGAGGTTGCTCAAAAATTAAATACCAATACAACCTATCTCTCCAAAGCAATCAACGATTTACTGAATAAAAACTTTTCAACCTACATCAATGAGTTGCGGATTCACGAAGCACAGATTATGCTGTCGGACAATGATTATTGTAAATTATCGATCGAAGGAATTGCCATTTCATCGGGGTTCAACTCCAAATCAGCCTTTAACTCTGCTTTTAAAAAATTCACCGGGGTTACCCCCTCCTTTTTCCAGAAGTCAGCCCTGAAGAAACGCACAGGATCAGCATTGCACTGGCAGGTCACTCCCTGATCACTTTCATCATGCCAGTCCTGCTTCCGGTGTTCATCCTGACCATATAAATGCCGGCCTTCAAAAATGAAAGATCGAGGCTGGTTCTCTTTACATAGGGCACTTTTAGTTGCAAAGCCTTAGTACCTATGATGTTATAAACGGAAATCTCCATGAAGAGACACTTTTCATGTTCCAGAAATTCAAGGGTGATCTCATCTGAACTGGGATTCGGGAATATTCTGAACAATCCGGTACCTCCTGAAGGCGCTACAGGCTTTACCAATGAATCCCGGAGTGCACTGTCAAGCTTCGCCTGCAGGTTGCTGCAGAATCCCCCACCCGGATAAATTACCGCGTGTACTACAGAACCTTGATAAAAATGAGTTCCTGGAAGGAATGAAATTCTGTTTCCTGCACCCAGGTTGACCGCTGCCCCCGAAGCAACGTTAAAGTAAGTACCATTCCCGGCGGTGACAATTGCCTGAACCGCTTCGTAGCATCGGGTTTCACTTGCAGTCACCGTGACGTTCTGAAGCTGCAGGTTGACAGGTATTGTTGGCGGGCATGAAAAGACGAACGGATTGGAAATGGCGCCAACTTGCTGCTGATCAACGAATACCATAGTTTGTTCCAAGTCCACAACCATGTCCGCTTCGCTGAGGTACGCCTTGAAAGTGATGATTTCCCCCGATTCCTGGTTAGCGCCGACAGTTAGGAAAACCATTCCGAAAAACCCGGGATCGGGTGAATAGACCCCGCGGCATTCATTCCCTGAAAACGCACCCACCATATCATTCGGATTGAGGGAAAAGGAACCATTTTCATATTTCAGTTTTGCTATGATCTGCATGTTATACAGCAGGTTGGCTGCCGGGGTCCAGGCGGGGGGGCCTCCGCTGAGCGGGATTAACAGTGCATCAGGCCCGCCACTATCTCCTGTGACAGTCTGACCCGATAATCCGACACCCAACAAAGCCAGGATGAAAACAACAAGAACATTTTTTTTCATATTGCTGACGGTTTTTAAGATCATGGTCGTACTATCTGCAAATGACGATCTTCCCGTACTTCTGCGCTGCAACACCCGGGTTCAATACTTCCATCCGGTAAAAATAAACTCCGGCCGGAAGGATATTCCTGCTGATGTGTACCTTGTGCAGGCCGGCATCAAAGTATACGTAGTCAATGATGTTCAGGTTCCGGCCCATGCCATCAGACAGCGTAAGTTTGACCCGGGCTGAACCGCTCAGTTTGAAAGGAATCGCTGTCTCCTCTATGAAGGGGTTTGGAAACGGTTCTCCGATGAAAATTTCGTCACCGGCATGATTTTCCATTCCTTTGAAACCGTTCAGTGTAAGCACCAGGGGTTCGTCCATGGTACCCGTTTTTTCAAGCGACCTGAAAACAATGGATTCATTGACATCCGCCAGAGTTCCATATTTGGAAAGCCATGCTTTGAACCGGATCTTTTCCCCGGTTTGTATATCGGAGCCGACAGACATGAAAATGGTGCCGTTATTCCTGCTCACCGGAACAGCCATTCCCCGGCATTCACTTCCGGAGTAGGCAAACACCACATCCCCGGGGTTGCAGGAAATGATGCCGTCGGGCAGTTTTAGCCGGGCGATGAGCATCATGCTGAATTGCTGGTTTGCCAAGGGAATTTCATCCGTGGGCGACATCAGTTTTTCCTCGGTCAGCATCTCTTTTTTACCGCTTGTAGCAGGAAACTGCAGAGTGGATGGGTTGCTTAACTCGATGATATATCCCTTTCCCGGGTTCAGGCTGGTAAGGCTTCCGATCCATTGTCCCTGGTAAAAAACGGCAAACGAATTCTGACCCAGCACGCGGTTGTTTTCAACCGGGGATGGGGTAATTCCTGCAAGCGCTGTGTTGACGGGCAAACCATTCTGCGGGAGGTAACCAAGCCAGGAATACCCTGCACCAAGTGAAAGGGGGGTGTTGTTAACGGGCTGGCCCGGGATGGTGATGCTTTGCTGGCTGCACAGTTGCATTTTGTACATCTGTGCCGGATTGATGACGTTCAGACTGCCTACCCAATCACCGTTATAAACAACAGCGAAGGCATTTTGCCCGATGGTACGGTCAGCTTCGCAGGGGTTCAGATTTGCAAACAGGTTGTTCAACCCCATATTTCCCGGGTTGACATTTACTGAAAACCAGGTGTATCCTGCGCCAAAAGCCAACGGTAGTTCAGCCTGACCGCATGCGACCGGATAAGGGTTCCCGGGGCTGCCTGTCTGCAACTGGTTCTGGAACATCATGCTCAAACCCGTAGGACATTCGGAGCATTCTGTAACCTTCCAGATAACAAACTGCACCATCTCTCCCGAAACCACATTCGATCCGATACTCAGGAATACCAGTCCAAATCGGGCCGGATCGGGTGAAGCCATTCCACGGCATTCGCCATTGACAAAAGCTCCGATCATGTCGTTGGGATTACTGGATTGCACCCCTCCGATCATGAGTTTACCCACAACCTGCATGTTGTACTGGAAGGACGGCGATAGCGTCCAGCCGGGAGTGCAGAAATATGCAAGGGTGGTAAACGTTTTTGGTGCCGACCACACGCTCAGCTCCCCGTTGCAAACGGTTCGGACATAGAAATCATACGTCGTTGACGGTGACAAACCGCCGAGGGTGTATGGTTTACTGGTAATTCCCTGGATAAGGGTTCCTCCTGTTGCGGGATTAAAGCCGTGAAAGCCATAAAGTATTTCCCACTGGTTACCAAAGGTCCCGGGTGTCCACGACAGTTCTGCCGACTGGAAAGTCAAATTTCCGGCCGTTAATGCCGTTGGAACCATGCAGGCATACACCAGCACCTGCTTAATAATGAATTCAGTACAGCCACCCGGACTGACAACCTGTAGCCGGGCGTTGTAACTGCCCGGAGCGGTGTACAAGTACATGAAATTGGCGCCGCCCGTGTGCTCCCATGAACCGTCGCCGTTCACATCCCAGAAAAACTGAGTATTTGGATCGGTTTGCTGCGTAAGATTGGTAAAGGTGGTCGGGTTGCCCAATTGGGCCACATCCGTTGAAAAGTCAGGAATGGGATTCTGGCAATAATCATGGATATAGGTCTGGCTCCATTTTCCGGAGAAGGTCCTGATATAAATGCGACTCATGCCATTCACCAGGTTGAGGTTCTCTATATCAAAATCGAGTGTGACCAGTTTACCCGGAATGACATTGATCGGAACCCCGTTTCCGAACCCGGGGTCAGCGCTCATGAAATATTCGGCTTTCGTAATTCCTGCATCAGGACTTACGCCCACCAGCCGGGAATGAGCCTGGCTCCATTTTCCGGACTTCACCCTGATGAACAGCGTGTGTATCCCGGGACTCAGACCGGTAGCAACGGCATTCACGTTCAGTTCAACCAATTTTCCCGGTGTAACAGCCATGGGAGTACCCAGTCCGAAACCAGGATCGGTGTCGAAAAAATACTCGGCGCGGGTAATCCCGGCACCCGGGCTGACACCCACCTGCCGGGCATGGGATTGGCTCCAGTTCCCGGATTTTACCCTCACAAACAAGGTGTGAATTCCGGGAGGGAGGCCAGTGGTATTGGCAGTGAAGTTGAGATCGACAAATTTTCCCGGTGTAATAGAGATGGGGGTGCCCTGGCCAAAGCCCGGATCGGTGTTAAAAAAATATTCGGCCCTGGTAATCCCGCCGTCAGGGCTTACACCTATCATTCCGGCATGACACTGGCTCCAGTTTCCGGATTTCATCCTGACAAACAACTGGTGGACTCCCGGGCTGAGACCTGCCGTATTCGCAGTAAAATCAAGGTCAACAATGTTTCCGGTTGTAACCGGGATGGGAATTCCAAGGCCGTAGCCGGGATCATTGTCGTAGAAATATTCGGCTCTTGTAATGCCAGCCCCGGAACTTATCCCCACGTGCCGTGCATGTACCTGGCCCCACCGCCCGGATTTCACCCTGACAAAAAGGGTGTGAATCCCTGCCGTCAGTCCTGCAGTGCTGGCATTAAAGTTAATGTCAACCACCTTGCCGGGAGGAATGGCAATAACAGTACCTTGTCCATACCCCGGATCGCTGTCGAAGAAATACTCTGCTTTGGAAACCGGTTGGGCTGAGCTGCCCAAAACAAGAAAAAGGCTCAGAAAGAACAGAACAGGTTTCATAACACTATTCCTCCTGGGTTTTTGCCACGATATGAACAGGGATCAGATTCCCGTTTCCGCCGGAGGGGATGTCCGCCTCTATGATTCTTGGCAGCAGCCAGGGCAAACCCGAGAGGACGTAATGCATGGGGCCGCCAAAAGCGCCGCAGTCATCACCGTTTGAGCCATAGCCGATGGCAGGTGAACCCGGTTTAAGCTTCCAGTTTGCATCGGTGGAACCTGTAAGTTTGAAAATGTTTTCCTTTACCTGGTTATACAGGTTTTGGGGAAACAATGCAGAAGGCGACTGGCTCATGAGGTTTCGGGCAAAAGAGCTGTTGGCATTGTTGGCACTTCCGAAGTTTATACAGTACTCCGTCCGGTTCTGATTCGGATCAGGCAGTACCGGTTCCCTTATTATGATATTGTTAATAACTGACGAATTGACCGCCGTGACCGCATAACTGTTGTTGCCATTGTTGTAATAGATCACATTGTTGTAAATATTATGTGAACTGTTGCCCGATGTAAGTGAGATCAAACCTATAATAATGTTGTTATATATGGTAGACGAAACATAATAAGCACTGCTGATATTGCCCGCCACATAGCATTGCCTGATGGTCGTACCAGAAATATAATTACCATTGTCAAATCCGCCCGTCTGGGACCGTTCGATGATGTTGTTGTTTCCGGAGACTGATACGGTTCCGATTACCTTCACCCCGATGATCTTGCTGCCATTACAGCTGAGGGTCAGACTTTGTATCAACGCCGGTAACGGATTGGCGTAGGTGGAGTCGTTTTCAAGAAGGAAAAAACCGGGCCCGATGATAGTCAGTGTTTTAGTAACGTTAGATGCCGGGAAATAGGACCCGTTTTCAAGATAAAGGGTGTCGTTGTTGTTCACCGTCCAGTGGGCGACGGCCTCATTGATGCCGATAAAATGTGCATTTACCTGCGGATTGCTGTTGACCCGCCATATTGTTGCATTCGCACCCAGCCAGCAAAGAGATGCCAAAAAAATAGCTACAGTTTTCATGGTGTTTGAAATTTAGTGAATAAATGGATTTTCGTGCCTGGTCATTGTCAGGCCTAAATTAAGATATGATGAAGGGGTATGCAACTTTAGGATGGCCTGATTTATAAATCAGGTCACAATATCCAACTGTCCGGCGTGGTATTGTTGCTGAGCACCTGAACGATTGTTAAAAAGAAATAATGCTCCATCAAAACCGATGGCGGAGGGTTAAAAGGAACGGCCAGTCAAAAATGGACCAGTTTACTGTTTGATAATTTTGGCAGTGGTTGCTCTGTTTCCGGAAATAACGCGGAGATAGTAGATTCCCGGAGGTCTGTTTGACAGCGAAAACTCATGCTTCCGTTCTCCTGATATTATTTCGGTTGCAATTATGTCTCCACGGATTCCAAAAATATCCACATGGACCTTTCCGGAACCCAAATCTCCACTCATTTCAAGGATAAAATTCCCGCTGGTCGGATTAGGATACACTTTGAAGTATGAATTACCAGTTGAAGGTAATGACGCTGTTTCACTGTTTTCATTCCCTGATTCATTGGTGTGAATTGCCGGAACCGGAGGCGTAATTCCGCAACAGACGCCGCTGGCTATATAACCATGCATATAGCCACCCTCGCGAACCCAGGCACCAGGAAAATAATTGATTTGCTGTCCGGCGGTAAGGATCGCGCTCCCGCCCGGCTGAACATAGAAAATGGAACCGGAACCTGCCAGGCTTATTGTTTGTGAAGTGTTGAAGCAGAGATTCTGACCGGACACGACGTTGTAGTTCTGAAGAACAAGCATCACCGGTACATTTACCAGGGCTATTCCTTTGCTTCGTGCGGTGCCTGCACCACATGCATTATTTGCTGTCACACTTACCGACCCGGCAGCGGTACCTGCAACAACATCAATTGATGAAGTGACAGAACTGCCGCTCCAACCTGCCGGCAATGTCCATGTATAGTAAGTTGCTCCGGGTACTGCTGCAATGGTGTAGGTGTTTGTTGAGCCCTCGCAAACTGGTGAAGGACCGGAAATCAAATCGGGTTGTGCCGGAACATTGTTTACCGTGGCGGTTACAGCAGTTCTTGCGGCTGTGGTGCATCCGTTGGCCGTTGCATTCACATAATAGGGTGTTGTTGCTGTAATGGTAGGTGTTATAAAGGAAGTTCCGGTTGCCAGTGGTGTACCACCGGATGATGCCGCATACCAGTTCACCGTTCCCGCGGAGGCTGTTGCACCGAGTGTAACGGTACCTGTTCCGCAGCGTGAACCCGGTGTAGTGCCGGAGATGGTTGGTATGGCGTTAACTGTTGCTGTAACTGCGGTTCTTGCGGCGGTGGTGCAACCGTTTGCTGTTGCATCTACATAGTACGTTGTGGTTGTTGAAATGGATGGAGTTATGAAGGAGATTCCCGTTCCCAATGATGCACCCCCAAATGATGTCGCATACCAGTTGATCGTCCCTGCAGATGCCGTGGCGCCCAATGTTACTGTACCTGTTCCGCACCGGGAAGCCGGGGTGGTTCCGGAAATGGATGGTATGGCATAAACAGTTGCGGTAACTGCAGTTCTTGCATCAGTTGTACATCCGTTTGACGTGGCATCAACATAATAAATGTTGCTGAAAAAATTAATGGGTGTGTTAAAAGATGTACCCGTGCCCAGGGAGATACCGCCAGAAACAAAATCATACCAGTTGATCGTTCCGGCGGAAGCAGTAGCCCCCAGGGTTAATATCCCTCCGCCACAACGTGAATCAGGTGTTACACTGGTGATGATTGGTGTTGCAACACTGGTAACGGCCAAGCTTTGCGCCATGCCGACGCCACATGCATTATGGGCATAAACATAGATCGTTCCGCCGACGGTGCCCGGTGTTACATTGATGGAATTTGTGGTTGAACTGCCGGTCCACCCCGAAGGCAATGTCCAGGTATAGGAGGTTGCACCTGATACAGCAGAAATGCTGTAAGTGTTAACCTGGCTCCGGCATGCCGGTGTGTTTCCGGAAATTACCACCGGTTTTGCAGGCCTGGTGCAATCTGTGATCTGTGCCAGCCAGGTTCCATATTTGTGACCACCTGCAGTTACTGCCTCACCAAAGCACCCGGCCACCCAGATTTCAGGGGTGGTGTTGTCTTTTCTTACAATTCCGGTGTAATCACCCCATCGTTCCACCCCGCCTGTAGGGTTCACATGGATATAGGTCTCACCAGCCTTTACCTGGACGGATCCCGACCATGCCCCTGCATCATCACATTCAACAACCCGAAATTCCGGAAAAATCGTTGAACTGCTGCGTAAAAAAGCAATGATGACTGTTTTGTCCGTGCTTGATGTTCCGTATGATGCCACTGAAGGATAGGAATAGTCGTACCCGTCCAATCCGAAAGAGTGGCTTGAGTTTGATAAACCGGAAACCGTCAAACGGTTATACTGTATTCCATTATATCCTGTTGCACCGTACTGGTCACTGAGCACAAAATGAACGATTCCGTTTAAATAAAATCCATTCCTGATGCGATTTCCTCCATTGTCAAGCAAGGTGGTGGTACCCGACTGGGGTGCGTTACCCACTGAGGCAAATGAACCGGCTACGGAATATGCGTTGCAAGTAGGGGAATTACTCAAATCATTGCTAATTTCATATAATCTTAACTGATCTGTTCCGGTCCCGTTTTCATCGGTACTGACCAGGTATATTCCGGGACCGTAATTGCCCGACTGGCCATACGACACCGGGACCAGCGTAAAGGGGGCTGAATACAAATTACTCCATGTTAAAAAGTTGATTGTGTTTCCATTGTACCCGTTTACTTTATCCACCTGGTAAATCACGGCCGTCTGGAAATTGTCACTGGCATTAAATAAATTCCCGGTAATGAACACTTCGTTTGTAGAAATAGCAAGATTCGGGTAATCAAACCAATTGCCATTTCCGCCAACATCACCGTTCAATGAATAGACCCACCACCCGTCAGTCGGGTCGTTTGATTTTGAATAACAAAGCAGTACGCGGGTGAAAGCCGGTGTGTTTCCCTGTAAAACCACCATGATAAACCGGTTAGAGACCGGATCGAACAAAATTTTCGGGTCATATAATATATAATTGGTGTTGCCGAAAAATGTTTCGTATGAAGCGGAATAAATCAGCATGCCACTGGAATTGTAATAGTAGATGTGGCTGTTGGTGCATGTTACGATATCCCCCGCATTTGAAATGGCCAGATTATTGTCGGGCGGGCGCCACCCGTCATACACATTCCCATGGAAATCGTTGTTAATGGCAGGGGCTGTTGCCAGCGGACTTTTGTTCGGCTCCTCATCCGGATAATATGATTTTAAATTTCTTATCTTTTCTTCAGTTTTCCGAAGGATTTCAGCGTCAATTTTTTCAAATTCCTGGTTCGGCCTGATCCCTGGTAAAATGTTTGCCTGACCATCTGTTTCAGGGGGATTGTTAATTTCCTGCAACAGTTTGACCTGGGTGATCTCAGACCTTTTCGGTGTGATATTTAATTTTCTCTTCGAGGCGACAGCTGCATCAATGGTCGGTTTTTGAAACTGAGCGGACACAGATTGCATCACTGCCAATAAAATCACTGATAATATGATATTTCTGTACATAATTTTAGGGTTTAATGAATAATTATTTTGCCTGCCTGTATGGTATATGTCATACAAGGAAAATGATCCACTTCGATGGCATTGGAGGAAGGTAAAGGGAATGGAGGTCGGGTAGTGTTAAAGCTTCAGGAGGATAATGCAACCAGTAAAATCGCGCCAAATATATGACAATAATCATCACGTGTCAATATGCCGCGATGAATAAAAATTATTACTACTGCCTGTTCAATCTATGATCTTTTCCTGTAATTAATGATTGCCCAGGTATTGAAGAACACCGCCATAGCGCTGACAGTAAAGAGTTGCTTCCTGATATTGGATGCTCGCAAAAAACTGAAACTGAAATTATTACTTTTGCAGGAATATTAATTAACAAATTAACCTCGATTATTAACCCCCGGCTTAAATACGCTGCACACTAAATAAATTATGGTTGAAATAATAGGTCAAATCCTTTTGGGCCTGGGATTAATGTTCACAGGGGTGCAGTCACTCTCAACAGGACTTAAACAATTGAGTGGCAGGCGGTTTCGTAAAGTTGCCACACGGTTTGTCTCTTCCCGTGTAAAGGCGCTGCTGTTTGGAGTTGGATCAGGGGTTGTTATGCAGAGCACCTCTGCTGCCTTGATGATCCTGGCCAGCCTGATCACTGCCGGGCTCATCAACGTTTCGCAGGCTATTGCAATCCTAACCGGTTTCAGTGTCGGGAACACCATACTGTTGTTCTTCGTTACCCTGCCTATTGAAGAAGCTGTGACCTTTATCGTCGGAGTGTGTGGAATAGCGCTTTATTTTTCAAAAACGGATAAATACAGAAATACCTTCCTTATCGGGATGGGGTTGGGATTGATTTTTTTCGGAATTGAAATAATGACTGCCGGAGTAAAGCCATTAAGGCAGGAAACCTGGTTTACCGGTGCAATGACCTTTAGCATCAGTTATCCGTTTCTTTCGATCTTCGCAGGTGCACTGCTGGGGTTCATCGCCCAATCATCAACTGCCGTAGCCCTTGTGGCAATAGGATTGGCAAAGGCAAATATTCTGACAGGCCCGCAAACCTTTCTCTTCATGTATGGTGAAGCGATTGGATCCACACTGTTTAAAGCTATGCTGGGACAGGGGTTCCGGGGCACATCACAGCAACTGGTAAGGTTTGTAAACATGTTCAATATTTTCGGTGCGACAGTTTTTATCCTGCTTTACTACATTGAGGTTTATTTTCATGTTCCGTTGGTGATGGCATTTCTGAATTACCTCACACCCGGTCTAGAACATCAGGCTTCCATCGTGTTCCTTCTTTTCAATCTGACATCGGCAACTTTTTTCACCATCATCAACAGACCTTTGACCGGTTGGCTTGCAAGGAAGTCACCTCCATCAGAGGAAGAAGGCCTTGCTCAACCCAAATATCTGTTGGATTTCCAGCCGGAAGATCCTGAGTCGGGGCTGGAATTGATCCGGTTGGAGCAAACCCGTGAACTAGAACAGATCGCTGCGTTGTTTACAAGTGCCCGGGAAAACTATGAAGGGGCAGACCTTGCATCCCGTTACGAAGCCTTTAACACCCTTTCACGGGAAGTAGCAGAAGCAACCGCGATGGTTGCCGCAATGCCAATGCACCACCTCACTGCCAAAGATCATGCATACTGTCAAACCAGGCAGACTATACTTGGTCAAATTGCTGAAAGTGTAGCGGATGGGGTAAAAATTATTGTAAACGCCAGGAAAAATACAGTGCTCCAAAGATTATCAACTTCCTGCATGGAGTCGTTGGATTTCTTCATAAATCTCGCCCTGGATGCCCGGAAATCAAACAATATCGAAGATATCACCATGTTCAAAAACCTTAGTTCCGGGAACAGCCCTTCCATGGAGCGAATCCGTAAAGAATATCTTCACAGTGATGTATTGGTTTCAGCAAAGGACAAGGGGACCATGCTGGATCTGACGGTCACCACGGAAAAAATCATCTGGCTCCTCAATCGATTGATAAGTCTGATGCCCAATGAAATTGAGCAGGAAAAATGAGCATTTACTTACACCGGAGTGAGGCGGTCAGATGCTCCGGCTGGTCACGTCTAAGGAACCAGGATGTGATAGGTTTGCAAAAATTCAATCAGGCCATGAAAGATGAGCCCCATTCCCATTGCGGCAACAAAGAAACCTACCAGCCGTGTGGCGGCATCAATCCCTTTTTCACCAATGTGCCTGACAATTTTCTGGGCATAAGCCAGGGTCAGGAAAATCACAAACATACAGGCGAGGGCAGCAACAGCAATCACACATATCGACAATAACTCCTTCCCGACAGTTTTTATGGAGGTCATCCCGAGAACCGTGGCCAAAACACCGGGGCCGAACATGATCGGCATGGCAAGGGGGACAAAGGCCGGATCGGCACTTCCACCACCGGCTGCTGAATTTGTAATTCCCTCCCCTTGCTTGGCAGGCATGAACAGATCAAAACCAATCTTCATCAGGATGATACCCCCAACGATTCTGACCATTGAAAGGTTTACACCAAATATTTTAAGGACGAAAGTTCCGAACACCAGGAAAGAGATAATCAGGATCAGCGCATACAGGCATGACCGGAAGGCCAGACTGCGGAGTGCCTTTGCATCCTTTCCCTGTGTCAGTGAAAGGAAAACAGGAAGGGCCTCCAGCGGGTTGACTACGGCGAGGAGGGTTGTAAAAGTTCCGACGAAAAGTGAAAGCATCTGTTCCATATAATATCTGGCTCTATTTTCTGATTCCTTTTGACTGGCGCTTCCAGTCTTCAACATATCCGGAGATGATCAGCACAATTGCTTTTGCAATCGCGGTGTATGATTCATCAGTAAGGTTGGCAAGGGACACCCTGATGGACCATTCGGGGCCATCGAATCCGCCTCCATTGAGCAATACCACGGAACAAATCTCTGCAAGACGGAAAAGTACATCAACAGGTTCGTAATTGTCTTTCAGGTAACGGGAAAAATCGCTGCCATGTTTTTTTTGTGCCCAGAGCATGATGTCCAGTTCCGAATAATATCCAGCCCTGTTGGGGTCGGGTTTAAGGGTGAATCCCATACCTTCGAACAGCAGATGGAGGCGGCGCTGAACGATGGTACAGGTGAGCTGCTTGTAAGCGTTGGTTTTGTCAAACAAGGCAAAAGAGGCAAACAACATCATCTGGATCTGCTGCGGTAACGATAACCCGGCTGTATGGTTAAGTGCCACGCTCCGGCTGTCGGCTACCATCCGGTCGATGAACTTCAGCTGTTCAGGATGCAAATGTATGGAGTGATAGCGTTTATGAAGCGCTGACTTTTTGTTTTCCGGAAGTTCCCAGATCAGCTTGTCGTAGATGTTTTTTTCATGAAGGGCGATAACCCCGATGCGCCACCCGGTACAACCAAAATATTTTGAAAATGAATATACTCCCAGCGTGTTGTGAGGGATTTCAGCCATGAGGGAACGGAATCCGTTGACAAATGTTCCATACACATCATCGGTGATGAACATCAGGTTGGGATTGTCCTTTTTAATGATGTCAATGATCTTCTTTCGTTCCCGGGTGCTCAGCGCCACGGATGGCGGATTGCTTGGATTGACCAGATAGGCCACTTTGATCTGTGGATTTTTCAGTTTGTCGAGTTCCTCATCGGGGTATTCCCAGTTATGCATACCCTCCTTATTCACACCGGTGGCTTTGATGAGCGTCACCTTGAAGTTAAACCGGTCCAGCTCGGGGATTTCAATGTACGGGGTGAAAGTGGGAACGAAAATGGCAACCTGATCGCCCCGTTTGATCAGGAAATTTTGCATCAGCGAATCAAAAATATAGCACATGGCAGCGGTTCCGCCCTCTGTGGCAAAAATATCATATCTGCCTTTGGGAGGTTTGCTGCCGCACATTTCCTGTACCAGGTAATCGTGAACAATGGCTTCGGGATACCTGAGCATACGATCGGGCACGGGGTACTGGTCACCAATCACCCCTTCGGCCAGTTCATGAACAAACGCATCAGGATCGAATTGGTGAGTTGTTAATCCGTAACGTAAGAGTTCAGTCAGCAGACCAGCTCCGGGGTCCTTGCTGTTTTTAGTCAGGAAATGGTCAAATCGTCTGGCAATCCCTTTCTGCTCCGGGATCCCGGCCAGCCCCTCTTTGTAATCCATCGCCCTGCGACACTCCTCCAGTCCGAATTTTCCCAAAAGAAAAAATGCCTCCCTCGGGGTGGTTGCAACCCAGTTTGGGTTACCACGCCCTGCATTCAGCATGGTATGGCTGCCTTTATTGTCATGATGACTTGCAAGATCGATGAGGTTGTTTTTCAATTCAAAAGGACTCATCTGCTCGAGTTTTTGTTCGGTCTTGCGGGTGGTCTTGATTTTTGGTAGCTTCCGGTTCATATTGTTTGGTGTTAATTCATCAGAAAGACTATACTCAGAACGGGATAAAAGAGTATATTTTTGAAAATTCCAGGTTCCAAATTCCAAGTTCCAAATCCCGGAGGGGAAACTAAGTATCTGTTACGAAATAAAGTTTCCAATAGCTGGTTTGATTGTATAGTTCCATTCCCCGTGAAATTCATCTTTTTGTAGATTGATTTTGTTCAAATCTTCATCAGATATTTTTATTCCCTTCTCATACACCGTTGAATCT
>CAIQUS010000080.1 GCA_903875045.1 uncultured Bacteroidales bacterium | reverse complement strand
GAGCTGAAAAAGGTTGCCAAAATGTATGATGTTCGGGTCGGGTATTCAAACTTGCGTGATTTTGTTCCCTATCATCTTGAACGAAAGTTCATTAAAGATGTTGGATCAGGCAAGACATTCAAATTGCGGTTAAATGAATAAGTATGTTACGTTAACTGTATATATATAACATGGTTTTTAACATAACACAGTTTACGGATTCAATTACAGCAAGTTACATTTCCCCCACTGTGTTAAAAGTTTCAACCGTGTTACGATAGATAGTATGTTATATATACGGGAGTTAACGTAACACAGTTAAAAGCCTGATAATCAAACACAGAACTGTGTTAAAGTTTTTCACGCATAAAAGAGAAGAATTAGTTCGAATACATAAATGATTGTTTAACGGGAAACCATGAATATTACTGAGGCAAAGAAAACACATCTAATGGATTATCTGCACTTGTCCGGACATGAGCCGGTTAAAATCCGGTACGGCAGCGCATGGTTCCTCAGTCCTATGCGTAAGGAGAAAACACCAAGCTTCAAGGTTCATTTGTCAAAGAATTTCTGGTATGATTTCGGGACCGGTGAAGGTGGTACCCTGATTGACCTGGTTATGAAGTTACACCATGCCAATTTACCAGAAACCCTGGAGTTGATCGGTCAAAATTCTAATTCACCCAGGCAATACAACAATGAAGGATCTTCTGATGAGTCAGGGCATATCAGGATAAACAGGATTCAATCATTAAGAAACCCTGCCCTGATCCAATATCTTACATCACGCAAGGTATCACTTCCTTTCGGCCAAAGGTTTCTCAAAGAGGCTTATTATAGCGTTCATGATAAGCGGTACTTCGCATTGGCATTTAAAAATGATAAGGGCGGCTATGAACTACGCAGCTCATTTTTCAAAACTGGTTCCAGTCCAAAATACTTCACCACCATTACCGGCACAGACGATTCCAGAATCAATGTGTTTGAAGGATTCATGGATTTTTTATCCTGCTGCACCCATTACAACAAGGTCCCAAGGTTCCGGACGATTGTTTTAAACTCATTATCTTTTTTGCCACGGATCGAAACTGAATTGCAGCAGGCAAATGAAGTGAACCTATTCCTGGACAATGACCCGGCAGGGATGGCGGCATCTCAAAAGATCGTTAGCAAATGCGATCAGGCCAAAGACTGGGCGCCGGTCATTTATCCAGATCATAAAGACTTCAATGAATTTTTGATGAACACCAATGTCCTATAAGCCCGTTTCAGGATTCCTTGGAAACGAGGAATTCAGCACCAACTTCAATTCTCTATATGCAAGCAAGCTGATCGTTTGCATCGACGAATCTTTCATCGATAAGACCATCATCAAAGAGAAGATCAAGCGGCTCACAACCAGTGATTCTATCAATATGGAAGCCAGACACGGCAAATTATTATCTAATATTCAATAACTTATGAATAATCTAGGTTCGGAGAAAACACTTGAACGGATCACACAGTATTACATGAGTGACAAAACTAAATTATCCCGGCAGGATAACCATATCCGTGTCCGATGGGAAACTGCCTATTCCATGCTGATCAACCAGAATGGGGTTGAGCTGGATGTCGTTAGGATGCTCATGAAATTTTACAGTATTTCTAAGATGCAAGCTTACCGGGATGTGTACAATTGCACCCGGTGTTTCGGTCTTGTAGGTGGCATGGACCGTCAGTTTATTCGCCACATGGTAACGCAATGGGCTATTGAATCTCTACAGCAAGCAGAACTAATGAATGATTTCGACGCCATAGACCGATTTCTTAACATAATTATCAAGGCCAACAATCTTGACAAAGAG
>CAIQUS010000079.1 GCA_903875045.1 uncultured Bacteroidales bacterium | reverse complement strand
ATCCTTGATGGGTACTTCAAGAGGCAAAAGTGCATTCAGAAAACTCTTGAGTAATCGCGGGTGCTGTCCGAATACCTTTTTGAAAGTGAGGTCATTTTTGGGATCAAGATAGCGCATGGAACTGATTTTTTACAAAAATACAAAACACTTCGGAATCCTCAACGGAAACCCAGCGGAAAAAAATTCACCTGCCATTTTTATTCCTTCATTCCAACCCCTTTAATGACCCGGTCAAAGAAAAATTGGCCGGGCGAATCTGCCTTGTAATGAAAAAAAGTGTTCAAAAACGTCAATTTTGTTCAGATTGATCAATCTGGACAAAGTTTGTACGAATCCGGACATCTTTTTTGATAATTAGCAGTACTATCGCACAGGAAGCTGATTTAACATAACAAAAGGAAGCATATTATGAAAAAGACTTTACTAAATCTTATGAAAACAAAAATGGCAAAAGCCAGCATACTAATTTTTATAATCCTGATGCTGTCTCTTTCAACAGCCCTGGCACAGTTCACCTGGACTACTTCACAAACCGGCTTTGACCAATCATGGTTTGGCATTACCTACGGCAATGGCGTGTTTGTCGCGGTGGGACAAAATGGCACTGGTAACCGGGTGATGACCAGCCCCGATGGCATTGCCTGGACCAGCAGAACCTCGGCTGCAAATAATACTTGGAATTCAGTTACCTACGGCAATAACTTGTTTGTCGCGGTGGCCAGTTCGGGCACAGGAAACAGGGTGATGACCAGCCCCGATGGCATTACCTGGACCAGCAGGACCTCGGCTGCAAATAATTCTTGGAATTCTGTTACTTATGGCAATGGCCTGTTTGTAGCGGTTGCCTATTCGGGTACAGGTAACCGGGTGATGACCAGCCCCGATGGCATTAGCTGGACCATCGGAGTCTCACCTGCAGATAATCCTTGGAGATCTGTTATCTACGGCAATGGCCTGTTTGTAGCGGTTGCATCTTATGGCACCCCCAGTAACCGGGTGATGACCAGCCCCGATGGCATTAACTGGACCATCAGAACCTCGGCTGCAGATAATGCCTGGCGCTCTGTTACCTACGGTAATGGATTGTTTGTAGCGGTTGCCAATTCGGGTGCCGGTAACAGGGTGATGACCAGCCCCGATGGAATTACCTGGACCATGATAGCCTCGGCTGCAGAAAATGAATGGTGGTCTGTTACCTACAGCAATAACTTGTTTGTGGCGGTTGCCAATACTGGCGACGGAAACAGGGTGATGACCAGCCCCGATGGAATTGCCTGGACCATCAGAGCCTCGGCTGCAAATAATAAGTGGAATTCTGTTACTTACGGTAATGGATTGTTTGTAGCGGTTGCCAATTCGGGTGCCGGTAACAGGGTGATGACCAGCCCCGATGGCACTACCTGGACAAGTGTAACTTATGTGCCCGATCTTTCGTGGCAATCTGTTACCTATGGTAATGGGTTGTATGTCGCTGTGGCTGTGGGATTTTCTGGCACCGGAAACAGGGTGATGACCAGCCCCGATGGCATTGCCTGGACCAGCAGGAGTTCGGCTGCAGATAATAACTGGTATTCAGTTAGCTACGGCAATGGATTGTTTGTAGCTGTTTCCAATAATGGCGCAGGTAACCGGGTGATGACCAGTCCCGATGGCTTTACCTGGACCAGCAGGAGCCCGGCTGCAGATAATATGTGGCGTTCGGTTACCTGCGGCAATGGCTTGTTTGTAGCAGTTTCCACTGATGGCTCAGGTAACCGGGTGATGACCAGCCCCGATGGCATTAACTGGACCAGCAGGAGCTCGGCTGCAGATAATAATTGGTTTTCTGTTACCTATGGTAATGGTTTGTTTGTAGCGGTTGCAATAACAGGAACCGGTGACAGGGTGATGACCAGTCCTGATGGCATTACCTGGACTATACGGCCTTCGGCTGCAGATGTTTCATGGACTTCTGTTACCTACGGAAATGGATTGTTTGTCGCAGTTGCAGAGGAGGGATCCGTGATGACCAGTCCCGATGGATTTACCTGGACCAGCAGAACCCCGGCCGCAAATAATCCTTGGTATTCTGTTATCTACGGCAATGGTTTGTTTGTCGCGGTGGCAGGAGGAGGAATCGGTAACCGGGTGATGACCAGCCCCGATGGCATTACCTGGACCATCAGGAGTTCGGCTGCAGATGTTGATTGGAATTCTGTTACCTACGGCAATGGATTGTTTGTAGCGGTTGGTATGTTCGGGGTCTGTAACAATGTAATGAAATCGGTTTCACCCGTCCCAATACTACCACCCACTGCCCAGCCAACCAACCTCTACTTTTCAACAACCAAAACAGGCGGCAACAACAATATTGTATTGCACTACACCGCCTCTGCTTCGGCCGAGAAATATCTCATCGTAAGGAAAACCGGTTCCGCGCCCACATTTGTCCCTTCCGATGGTACGGAATATACTGTTGGGGTGCAAGTCGACGATCAGGTTGTGTATGTGGGAACCGCTGTAACAGCCACTGATGCAACGGTTACCAGCGACATCGCTTACCACTATAAAATTTATGCTTACAACGGCAGCGCAGCCACTACAAAGTACTTAACAACAAGTCCATTAAGCGGGAACACCTCGGTTTACAGCACTCCGGCCACTTTACCCGTTACTTCTGCAACGGTATCGGCAGGCTTTCCCAATGCGGGAGTAACCGTTACCTTCCCAAGCGGAACAACAGGAACAACCTTAACCGTAACACAGACAGCCTTAGCGCCGGTGGCTAATTTTTCGGCGCTTCCGGGAGTTCGCGGCGTAAAGAACCTCTATTTTACCATCACCTCCACCAATCCGGCACCTGGAACATTTATATTGATTGTTGACTTTTCATCACTCGGTTTAACGGAGGCACAATGGAACAACTTCAAAGTTTTGAAACGCGCCAATGCCGCATCGGCATGGGTGGATGTTACCACCCTGGGAGCCACGATCACCAGCCGCCAAACCGATGGCGTTTGGGGCAAATTTACCATTAGCGGGCTAAGCAGCTTTTCCGATTTTGCCGGGGGCGAAGCGGCAACAACCGTTACCGTTGTAAGCGCAGCCGAAACAGGAGCCGGAACATTGAAGCAACTGATTACCGATGCGACTGCAGGAGATATCATCACCTTTGATATTGCTCCTGGAAATACCATTACCCTTTCGTCGCCGGTTGTGATTGATAAAGATTTGACCATTCGCGGTGCTGCCGGAGGGATTATCCTTAACGGGAACAATGCAACAAGGGTAATGACCGTGAACGATGCCGTAACCGCACGGCTCGAAAACCTGAAAATTCAGAATGGGAATGATCCGGCATTTTATGTTGGAGGCATTAAAAATGAAGGAAAACTAACCATGATCAATTGTGTGGTATCGGAAAATATTGCAACAGGTAGTTTGGCTGTCGGCGGAGTTCTGTCATTTGATGCTTTCCCTTTAGATGGTGATGTTCTTAACCTGGTCAATTCAACAATTACAGGTAACACGGGCGAATCAGCTGATGGAGCAGGAGGACTATATTCAGAAGACGAGGTGAACATATACAATACGATCATCTCAGGCAATACAGGCTTTTATTCGGATGTGGACGAAACGATCAATGAAATTGCCGAGTCATACAACTCTCTATTTGGAAATGATGTTTCATCGAAGATAACTGCCGGAACCGGCAACCTTTTTAGTCAGAATCCCCTATTTGTCGGCATTGTTGCCAATCCAACCCATCCTTATGCCATCGGGGCAGCTTCGCCCTGTGCCGATGCAGGCGCCGATTCCTATTCCTTTGAAACCACAGATATCCGTGGCGGCACTTTTGGCCGAAAGCTGAATAAAACAACCGGAGCAACGGGCACAATTGATATGGGGGCTTATGAATTCAATCCGGGATTGACCTGGGACGGCTCCGAAAGCAACGACTGGAACACGGCAGGCAACTGGAGCAGCAATACTGTGCCTTTTTCGACGGATGATGTATTAATTCCCAATACAGTTTCAAATTATCCGACACTTGGCGCAGCCGGCGCCTGCAATAATATTACCATGCAAAGTGGCGCTTCACTGCTTGGTAATGCGTATTTAACGGTAAGCGGCACGGCTGCGGTTGACCGGGCGATCCCCGGTGCAAGCCAGGCATGGCATTTTCTCTCTTCACCGGTGGCAGCGCAAGCCATCAGCCCTGCTTTTACTGCCGATCCGGCTACATCTTATGACATTTTTGCATGGTATGAACCAACCGGCGAATGGGTTAATTTTAAAAATACTACAATTGCACCAACCTGGAACACTGCAAACGTGAGTACCAATTTTACAACATGTAAGGGTTATCTGGTTGAATACACGGGTACTGGGCTTACCAAACAATTTACAGGTAACCTTAACTCCGGAAACAAAACGTTTACGCTTTCAAAAGCTGGTTCAGGTACGTATGCCGCCTACAACCTTGCAGGAAACCCTTATCCTTCGGCTATCGACTGGAAGGCTGCAAGCGGCTGGACAAGAACCGCATTAGTGTCAAGTGGCGGAGGTTATGATATGAGCATCTGGAATGATGTTGATGGTCAATATGGTTCATTTAACAGTGCGGGAGCTAGCGGAACTCATGGAGCAACACAATATATTGCCGTTGGCCAGGGCTTTATGGTAAAAGCAGCACTACTTAAAAGTGGTAACTTTCAGGGAAGTCCCCCTATATATTTTGGCATGACTGATGTAGTCAGAGTACACAATACCCAGGCCTACCTTAAATCAACCGATGCAATCGCCAATATCCTTCGTATAAAAGTTGCAGGCGATGCGAACACTTATTCCGATGAAATCGTGGTCGAGTTTGGCCATCCAACCGCCAATGGCGGGGCCGAAAAGATGTTCAGCTTTTACGAAACTGCGCCCAGCCTTTACACGGTGAAGCCTGATGGAAAGTACTCGGTTGATTTCCGTGGCGAGCCAGGTGCCGTTACCATCCCGCTTAGTTTTAAAGCCGGTGCCGATGGCAGTTACACGCTCACCACCAGCCAATTGGAATCGTTTACCTCATCCACAGATATTACGCTGGAAGACCTGAAACTGAATACCACGCAAAGCCTCATGCAAAACCCGGTTTACACTTTTTCCTCCACCAAAACCGACGATGGCGCCCGGTTCCTGCTCCATTTTGGAGGGACTTTCAACATTGGCAAAAATGCAAAGGGTAAGCCCACCAAGGTTTATGCTTCGGAAAATACGGTTTGCATTTCAAATACTTCGGGAGGTGTGATGAATGGCGATGTGTATGTTTACAACACCATCGGACAACTCATCATGCAGCAGAAACTCGGCGGTGAAACCCAGGCGAAGATAACGCTGAACGTCACCACCGGGTGCTACCTTGTGAAGGTTGTAACCAGTGAAAACACCTGTTCAACATAGGTGTTTGTGAAATAACATGGTTAAAGAAAAACAAGAAAAGTAATAATTGCACCATTTAAGGAT
>CAIQUS010000078.1 GCA_903875045.1 uncultured Bacteroidales bacterium | reverse complement strand
CCAAAACAACACCAGCAAACTATCTTGTTAATTACCGCATAAAACTGTTAATAACGTTAATATTTACAACTGATTAGTTACAATGTTTTTAATTCAGACTCGGAAACAGATAATTATAAGGAATAATGAAAAATCTCTTTGCAATAGCGGATGACCTGGTTTCGTGCAGTTAAATTGGAGGAAGTGGCAGTTTGTTTGTTGCCGGTGAGACGGATTTCGAATGATTGATAGTTTTTTAACTCAGTTTCCTTCATGATGATTCCGGAAACCTGAGAAGAAAAGGGGCCTGTTGTACACCATTCGATGAAGCTTTCAAGGGAATTTTCTTCACCTTCTGCCTCCATGTATATATCATGAACGCTCGTATATGTTACAAAACCTTTTATGTTGAGCGAATATGCAATGTGAGTGGCATTAAACCGGAAACCAATTCCCTGGATATCGCCTGAAATGGTAATCTGTATACACTTCATCGTATATTATAAAAACTTGGCAAATGTATATCCCTGTCCGTAGAAACGATGTTTCAAAACCATACTTTACTTTTCCAAAATCATACTTTGTTAAAGCAGACAGGGGTAATGTTCTTTCAAAATCATACCAAAAGTTTCAAAATCATTCCTTATCTCATTTCTTTTCAACTTTATTGTCTTGCTATTCAGCCTTACAGGTATATTTAAGTGAAGCAAAAGAATGCAACCAAAAAATTTATTTACCTTTCGGCCAAATTACAAGCGGATGAGAATGTATCCCATCAAAAGCCCTTGCTTTCTGACTTTGGTGTTTGTTTATGGTTTTTTAATTTTAACGATTCCGGGAATTGCGCAAAAAACCATCTCCGATACGAATGTTGAGCGCATGATGAACCAATGCAGATTCAAGGAGGTTTCCAAACTGATTACCGCCAAACTGAAGGGAAACTCAGCCCTGGATATTGATCACCGTTTGTACTACAGCAACAGGCTTAGCATTGCACAATTTCGGCTCAGGAACGTTGATTCAGCCCTGGTTGTGGCGTTTGAATCACTTGCACTGTCAACAAAATCGAAAGACTCCACATTGATCGTAGACGCTTGGAAAGCCATGGCATACTGTTATAACCATGCCGGGCATCTCGACAGTGCATTGTACTTTACAGAGAAAATGATGTTTTATGGGGAGCGGAACCATGACGACAAACTCACCAGAAACGCCTTGGCATCCATGGCAACCATCCTGTCGCAGAATAAACGTTACGAGGATGCCCTTCTTTATAACAGGAAGGCCAACCAACTGACAATGAAATTAAAAGATAGTTCAAATTTCGCCTCGGGCAAATACAATCTTGGCCTCACATTCCTGAATCTGAATCAAACCGATAGTTGTTTGTTCTATCTTAACCAGGCTGCCCTGATTGCTGAAAAACTGCATGTGAGTGATCATCTCATATATATATACGGTACGATGGCTGATTGCTATCTCCAGTTGAAAAAGGACAAGGAGCGGAAGAAATATCTGTTGATGGCCAATGCTATCGCGGAAAAAATCGGAAATAAACAATTTCTGGCCATGGGGTACAGCAACCTTACCCACGGAGCGCTGGATGAGCATAATTACAACGAAGCAATTGTATACGGACAAAAGGCTCTCGATTTACTCCGGTTGCAGCCCTTGCCTGTGCTTAAGATGAAAGTTGACAGCATGATGTATGTTTCATATAAGCAAACGGGAAAATTTCCGGAAGCCTTTGCTTTTCTTGAATCGTATATGTTTGAGAAAGAAAAACTTATGAGTGAGAACCAAACGGAGAAATTGAACGAACTTGTTGTTGAACTTCAGGTACCTGAAAAGGACCTCACTATCGCGAACCAAAAACTGGATATAACGAGAAAAAAACTGAATATGAGGGTGTTGACCCTTGTAGTTGTTATTGTCCTGTTATTATTGTGCGGGCAATTCATCTTCATTCTCAAAACCAGAAAGTTTCGGAACACACTATTCATAAAGGAAAAGGATATTGACCGGCAAACCATGGAAATTCACACCTGGCTCAAGTGGAGGCAAAATGAGACAACTCAACCTGGGGCGGGAATTGGAAGTATTGCACATGCAGAAGATATTCCGGATGATGTGGCGGTATTCAATTCAAAAACGTTCCTCTTTACCGAATTGCGGGAGGTATTTGATACCCAGAAGTTGTTTCTTGACCCTGAGCTGAATTTGAAAACAGTAACCAGGATACTTGGGACCAATCAAAAATATTTATATCAGGCCATCAGTGAAAACAGCGATACAAATTTCCGTAGTTTTCTGAATCGGTACCGTGTGGATGAAGCTAAAAAGACCATTGAACAGAAAATAAGAGGGAAAGAAGAATTGAACCTGTCGGAACTTTATGCTTCCTCGGGTTTTCATTCTCCTGTTTCCTTTTATCGTGCATTTAAATCAGTCACTGGGCTGACACCAAAGGATTACGCGGCAGAGATTAGAAATGAAGTACGGAAAGGGATATGAAATTATATTGAAATCGGTGTATATTATGACAGGATTTTTAAACACTGACAAATCTTTAAACACTGACAAATCTTTAAACACTGACAGGTCTTACAGACACTGTCAGGTTTAACGGAAACTCAGACCTGTCAGGGTCTTTTAGACCTGACAGCGTCTGAAAACCTTCTGGTCACACATGAACAGATCATGCAGTACATGTCAGGTTCCTGTCCCCGAATGCATCATCAATCCTTGTCACGGTTGGCCAGTACTTATCCTCCCTGAGTGAGTCAACAGGGAAGGCCGCTTTCTGGCGTGAATAGGGGAGGGTCCATTCATCAGCTGAAACCATCTGGGCCGTGTGAGGTGCCTTCATAATCACGTTGATAACTTTATCAGCCTTACCGGAAGCGATCTCGTCAATCTCCCCCTTGATGGCTACCATCGCTTCAAGGAACCGGTTCAATTCGGAATAGGGTTCGCTTTCGGTGGGTTCAACCATAAGGGTGCCATGAACGGGAAAGGCAACAGTAGGGGCGTGGAAACCGTAGTCCATCAACCGTTTGGCAATGTCGATGGCACCAATGCCGGTTTGCCGGCTGATGCCGTTGCAGTCAACGATCATTTCATGGGCACAGCGGCCATTCTTGCCGGAATACAAAATCGGGTAGTGTGGCTCAAGACACGATTTGAGGTAGTTGGCATTCAGGATGGCCATTTTGGTGGCTTCGGTGAGTCCGCCGCCACCCATCAGTTTGATATAAGCATAGGATATGGTGAGGATCAAGGCACTGCCGTAAGGCGCAGATGCAACTGCCGTAATACCGTTTGTTCCGCCTGTTTCAACACAAACATGGTTGGGCAGGAAAGGTGTAAGGTGCTTGGCAACAGCAATCGGACCTTCGCCCGGGCCGCCGCCGCCATGAGGTATGGCAAAGGTTTTATGCAGGTTCAGGTGACATACGTCAGCCTTGATAATTCCCGGATTGGTCAATCCCACCTGGGCATTCATGTTGGCACCATCCATATAAACCTGTCCGCCGTTTTCATGAATGATGCTGATGATGTCAAGGATCTCCTCTTCAAAAACACCATGGGTTGAGGGATAGGTAACCATCAAAGCCGACAGGGTTTCTTTGTATTGGATAGCCTTCTCACGCAAATCGTTCAAATCGATATTGCCTTTTTCATCGCATTTAACCACCACCACTCTCATTCCTGCCATCGCTGCACTGGCCGGATTGGTACCATGTGCAGATGATGGAATAATACAAACATCGCGGTGTGGCTGGCCTTGTGCGATATGGAACTGCCTGATCACCATCAACCCTGCATATTCACCGGCAGCGCCCGAATTTGGCATAAATGATACAGCATCAAATCCTGTGATAATTGCCAGGTCTTTCGCCAGCTCCTCTATCAGAAATTGGTAACCTGCTGCCTGGTCCTTCGGGACAAACGGGTGCATGCTGCCGAATTCAGGGTAGCTCAAAGCGAATAACTCCGAGGCAGCATTCAGCTTCATGGTGCATGACCCCAAAGGAATCATGGATCGATTAAGCGACAAATCTTTGATCTCCAGCTTTTTGAGATAACGCATCATCTCCGTTTCGGAATGATAACTGTTGAAAACTTTATGTGCCAGGTAACCAGACGTACGTGAAAGGTTCTGTGGGATCGTGGTGATCAACTCACATTCTGCCGGATTGCACACAAATTCCGTGTAGGCTTTTCCGTTGGCTTTGGCAAAAATACCAACGATTGTGTTGATATCGGAGAGGGAAGTGGTTTCATCGACACTGATACCAATAAGTTTATCATCGATATAGCGAAGGTTCATTTCATTTTCGAGGGCTGCCTTGCGGATCACTTCCACAGAAACACCCTCCGGCAACCCGATCAGTACTGTGTCGAAAAAATGGCTGTTCAGCTGCTTATAACCGTATTTCTGAACTTCCTGGGATAAAACTCCGGTAAGTATGTTGATGTGACGGGCAATCTGGCGGAGCCCTTTCGGTCCGTGATACACGGCGTACATCCCGGCCATTACGGCAAGCAATACCTGGGATGTGCAGATGTTCGATGTGGCTTTTTCGCGTTTGATATGCTGTTCGCGGGTTTGCAACGCCATACGTAATGCCCGGTTGCCGTTGGCATCAACCGAAACACCGATGATACGGCCAGGCATCTGCCGCTTGTATTCATCACGGGTGGCAAAATAGGCAGCATGAGGGCCGCCATAACCCATCGGAATCCCGAAACGCTGGGTGGAACCGAACACAATATCAGCTCCCCATTCTCCCGGGGGGGTAAGAAGAGTAAGGCTCATCAGGTCGGCAGCAACCGCAACCATCGAGCCTGCCTTATGTGCTTTCTCCACAATGGCCGAATAATCACAAACTGCTCCGTGCTGGTTTGGATACTGAACCACACAACCAAACACCATATCATTAAAATCAAAGGTATCCTGCTTCCCGATAATGAGTTGAATACCAAGAGGGATTGCACGGGTACGGATCACATCAATTGATTGAGGGAAAAGGTTTTCTGAAACAAAAAACTGGTTGGCGCCGCGTTTAACGGCATCTCGTGAACGGCTGTTGAAAAGCATGATCATCGCCTCAGAGGCAGCGGTTCCTTCATCCAGAAGGGAGGCATTGGCAATAGGCATCGCGGTAAGATCGCATACCATTGTCTGAAAGTTCAGCAATGCTTCAAGCCTTCCCTGTGATATCTCTGCCTGGTAAGGTGTATAGGCGGTATACCATCCCGGGTTCTCCAGGATATTCCTCAAAATAACCGCCGGAACAATCGTATCGTAATAGCCAAGACCGATAAAACTTTTGAAAAGTTTGTTTTTTGCACCGATTGACCTGATATGGCTGAGGTATTGGTACTCATTCATGCCAATGGGCAGCTTCAGTGGTTCTTTCATCCGGATGGAAGATGGAACAGTTTGGTCGATCAGCTGATCGATGGAGGTCACACCGATTTTTTCGAGCATGTTATTGATCTCATCGCCAAATGGCCCGTTGTGTCTTCTTGCAAAGTTATTGTTGATCATGTGGAAGGTTTTTATGAGGGTTTTTTATTGACAGCAAAAGTACCAAAAGTTTGTGAAAATATAAACAATGAGTGGGCTCAGACTTTGAAATAAAGAATTTGTTAAATCTGGAAATGATGCTGTCTGAATTTAGCCGAATATAGTCAGCCATATATCATTATTTTACAAAAAGGAAATTGAATATGAAATAAAAAGAGCGCCGTTCCCTTTTGGAAACGGCGCTCTTTGAAGCTATTCAGTACTAAACTACCTGGTTTTTACCACTTTGGTGGAAATGATCAAACCTTCCTTCGAATAGACCCTCAGTGAGTAAATTCCTTCTGGTAATGAGGCGGTTGGTATTCCAATGCTGTTAGCCCCGTCATTCAGGTTTACCTCGCGGCTCTCCACCAGTTGACCTGTCATGTTATATATTGAAACCTCAGCTTTTATGCCTTTTTTCAAATCGAGGCTGATCGTAATATGGTCAACCACCGGGTTTGGGTAAACAGACCAACGGTTTACGAAACTTACCACATCGCGTATCCCAAGAATGCTTTTTCCATTGAATGTCATAACCACATCGCTGTGAGGCTTTTCTGCGGTGAGAGTCACTTTGATGTTATCGCTGGTGATCCCTGGCATTTCCGGGTGCATGTAATAAACGCCGTAGGCCAGGGATGGGAAATCGAATGCTCCTGAGGAGGAAACTTTGGTAAATCCGATCGCCTTTCCTTGTTCATTCATCAGGATCATATTGATTTTATCCAGCATCGATGTTGGCAGGTCACCCATGTTGATCTGGCCAGATGCTGAACCTGGTCCGGAGGTCATCTGGTCGGAAGCAACAAGGTTGATGTTGTATGGGTTGTTTGCGGTGCCAAGTGCCACAATGGTGGCCTGCTCCCAGCTGATGGTGTTTCCGTAATAGGTTGGCAAATAACCGTTTGAATCCATCGGGATGGCCATGATATAGTAATTGCCGTCGGGAACCTGGGTGAAATAATACACACCGTTTGAATCAATCGGACATACGGCAACGAATGGCTGGTAATTGGTGTTGGTGTCGAGTGAGAAAATCATAGCCAACCCCAGCGAAATCGGGAAATTGCCGGCAAATACCTGTCCGTAAACCTGATGATAGGTCACACTGTCCTGGATGACAACATTCTGACAGAAAGTGCTGGTGCAATTGTTGCCGGTTATCGTTAAGCACACTGTGTGAACTAAGGCAGGGCCGGTAAATGTATGAACAGGGTTTTGCAGGTTGCTTGAAGTTCCGTCACCGAAATTCCAGAACCAGGCTGTGGGTGGGCCGGTTGAAAGGTCGGTAAAGGATATGGTATGATTGTCAGGGGCTGGGTTGGCCAGGTATGAGAAATTTGCCTGGCAGCCAGAACCTCCGCCGATCACAATTGTTTGACAGGTAATGTCATAACAAGTGCTGTCTGAGCCATGAATGGTGAGACAAACATTGTAACTGCCGGGAGTGTTGAAAATATGAGTTGGATTTTGTGCAGTTGAGGTATTGTTAGTCCCGCTTCCCGGATCACCAAAGTTCCATAGCCAGGTTGTGATATTTCCCGACGATTGATCAAAGAAAAGGTATTGGCTTGAGGAGTTTATACTGTCGGGCATGGCAATAAATGCCGCATGGCAGCCAGCGCCTGTTCCAACAACCAATGTGTCGCAGGTCATGTCAAAGCAGCTGCTGTCATTGCTTTGTACCGATAAGCATACAAGGTAAGTTCCTGGTTGTGCGTAGGTATGTGTGACAAAATTTGGGTTCTGCGGAAATGTAACAGTCTGGATAGTACCATCACCAAAGTTCCATGTACAGAGGTTAATGTTACTCCCTGTTGATTGATTGAAAAATGTATAGGAATATGGAGGTGTGTTCAAACTGTCGGGAATGACTGAAAATGCTGCCTGGCATCCTCCACCTGTTGAATCCCATACATAAATACTCTGCGTAATGGTTTGGTAACAGGTGGTGCCAAGTGCGCCGATAGATAGTGTAACGTTATAATAACCAGGCATGGAATACGTGTGTGACGGGTTCATCTGATTGGACGTCCCACCATCTCCGAACATCCATTGGCGGGTGTTGCCGCCACCAATGGAGGCATCTGCAAATTGGACAATAAGCGGCTGCGGTTGCTGAGTTGTAAAGTTGGCCTGGCAGGGATTATTCCAATAGCAGATCGAAAAATCTACCGTGAAGCTGAAGCTGGCGGGGGTGTAAGAGATAATAGTCTGATGCAGGTAGTTTTGACAATCACTGGTGCTGACACGCAGGATATATGTACCACCAGATGGGTTAGAAGGGAACAGGGTGTCCTGGTAAAATCCGCTGTTATTGGTATAAACCGTATTATAATAAAACCAGCCTGCAGAAGAATCATTTGAGATAGTCACAGCATGGTTCGGAATCGGATTACCCGTTGATGTGTCAGTAACGGTACCTGAAATAATCAGGATGCTTTGCGACATCGCCGGGGCGATCAGCAAGAGAAACAAAACCGGAAGAAGTAGTTTTTTCATGGCTAAAAAAGTTTAGAAGGTTAAAAGTATAAAAGATTGACGATTAGTTAATATTTTCCTGATAATTAATTGCCTTCATTGTTTGCATTGTAATGGTATAACACCTTCAACGATATTGGTTGCCTGTGAATTTGTAAATAATTATAGAATTACCACAAACGCAGCCCTCACACCAACGGACCATGGCTTGGCATTGTTCATAGGTTTCTCATAAACAGAGTTGAAATAATACCTGACCGACGGCTCAATCTCAAATTGAATCGATCTTGTCAGGCGAATTGCTGTATTTGCTCCAACCATCAGCTGCCAGTTCAGGCTCACCTGCTCCGGTGCAATGTCGTTGATGCTGATGATCCGTTTTGTACCCGGGTCATACTCTTGTGATAATTGTTTGGATGTAACAAGTACCGACAATACCGGTCCCATCCGGGCACCAATGGATACCAGTTCTGAGACCCGGAAATCATACCCCAGTATCATGGGAATCTGAAGATAGGTATATCGTTTAACGACCCTGGCATATTCAAGTTTCATCAGGCTGTCCCATACATCTTTTTTTGAGGTGTACATCTTCGGGATAAAATTGTGTATGGGGTCATTCCAGGTGAAACTCATGGAATCCAGTTTATTATAGGCACCCAGGAAATCATTGTACTCCACAACAAGTTCGTTTGTTCCTTTTGCCACCGACAATCCTGCACCTGTCCTCACCGAGAACCTGCCAAAATGAAAAGTCCCTTCAATACCGAAATTATGAATGAGCTTGGTTCCTTCAAGGGTGTTAAACATCCACTCGGGAGTGTAATAAACTCCGAGGGAAGGAACCCATGGGTTTTCCGGATCGGGTCTCTTCCTGGTTTTATCTTTTACATGTTTTTCCAAAACCGCAACTGAATCCGCATTTTTGGTTACGGCAATCAAAGTGGTATCCGGCAACATATTATGCTCCTGTGATGGATTTTGAACGGTTCCTGTTTCAGGCAAATTAACCGCTACCGGCAGAATCTCCGCCCTGGGGGTTTCATCAGCCGGTTGTGCAACGGGTTCCGCAGTTGCCTGATTTGTAGTTTGCGGAATTTGTGCGGAAGATTTTTCGGTATGCTTCCCGACTGAGGCTAACTGTACATTGAAATTTTGCAGGTGTAGTTTTTGGGCTGGATTGTTTTGGATCGGTTCGGTTTCGATAATCTGTTTTGTTAAAACTGGTTCGCTTTGTTTTGGCTTGGAAAATGAGCTTTCTTCGGTTGCAGTGTTTGTGCTATTGTTTGTTTTTACCTGATTTTCAATAGCACTGACCTGTATTGTGTCAGGATTGGAGGAGGATTCACCGGAATTGAATGCCCAGATAAGGATACCTGCACCAACGAGCGCAACCAACGCAGAAAACAGGATCAACCCTTTTTTGCCTCTGTTTTCAGCAGGGGGAGCGAGCATTACATCCTTCATGAAAGCCTTTTTAGCTCCATCTGAGGGCTTTATCTGATGATCTTTCAGGGCATCCCTGAAGAAATCATCGGTTGGATTATACTTTTTCATAAACCGGTGATGTATTAACATTGACCAGGTGATTCATCTTTTTTCTCAGCAAGGCACGGGCTTTCGAAAGCTGCGACTTGGATGTATTTTCCGAGCATCCGAGGAGTTGGGCGATCTCCCGGTGCCCGTATTGTTCAAACACATAAAGGTTGAACACGGTGCGGTATCCTGAAGGTAATTCACAAATCAGTTCCATGATCTTATCACGGTCTACCTGTAAGTAAATTTCCTCTGGGTCAGATTCTTCTTCATCATGAATGTCAATTTTGTCAACAATTGGATCAATGTCCACAAAGTTTTTTTCCTTTTGACGGCTACGAAGAAAATTAAGGGCGGTATTTACCATGATCCGTCTCATCCAGGCTTCAAGCGTGCCATCTGAACGAATCTTAAAGGTCTCAATCTTTTGGATGATCTTAATAAAACCGTCATGCAGGATGTCTTCTGCATCATCGCGGTTGCCACAGTAACGAAAGCAAACACTCAGCAACCGTGGCGCATATTGGTCGTATAACGCCTCTACGGCACCTGCATCCCTGGCAATTGCTTTTTTTATCAGTGCTTCCTCCACGTGAATTCAATATCCTTCCTAAAGATAACACAAAGCTATTAAATGGTTGCCTGAAAAAGTTGTTTTTTCCCAATCGTAAATCGTAAATCGTAATATATCCTTCACAGTTCGAATAGCTCAAAAAAAAGAGGCCGCCTGAAAATCCCCGGCAGCCTCTCTCTTGCAAGTAGTTAAAAAGGTTAGTCTTTGATACGCATTTTATAAAAAGAACGGTAAACAAAATATAAAGCAATGGCAAAAAATGCCAGTCCGATATAATGGGCATACGGCCTGAAATGAACTGATAAGGCGATTTCCATGGCCAACAACCCAAATAGAGTGGTAAACTTGATAATTGGGTTCATGGCGACCGATGAAGTATCTTTAAAAGGATCACCAACAGTATCGCCAACAACAGAAGCAGCATGTAATTCTGTCCCTTTTTCCTTCATGTCAACCTCAATCACTTTTTTTGCATTGTCCCATGCGCCACCAGCATTTGCCATGAAAATGGCCTGGTATAAGCCGAAGAATGCGATGGAGATAAGGTAGCTCACAAAAAGTGAAACAGGTAAGGCTAATTTGAGAATTTCCTTTTTATCTGTGATCAATTCCGTCAAACCGGTAGGGGAGGATAAAAACGCAAATGCCAGGGCAAAAGAAAAGATAGCAATAAAAATATTGAGCATACCTTTTTGTGCATATTCTGTACAAATTTTGACAACTTCTTTTGATTTGGCAGTATCAGCCTTTTTGGGGGCATTTGGGTCAAGGTTGATGTGATCTTTGATATATGCGACCGCCCTGCTTGCTCCTGTTGTCACAGCCTGAATGGATGCACCGCTGAACCAGTAAATAACAGCGCCACCCAGTAAAAATCCCAGAATGGTATAGGGATTCAGCAGGTTGAGAATTTCCTCAGGTTCGATACCCAGTGATTTTTTGATGACCAGGATCAGTGAAAAAATCATCGTGGTAGCGCCCACCACAGCTGTACCAATCAAAACAGGCTTGGCAGTGGCTTTGAATGTATTTCCTGCACCATCGTTGGCCTCCAGATAGTGTTTGGATTTTTCAAAATCCGGTTTGAACCCGAAATCTCTTTCAATTTCAGCGGAAATGCCCGGGATTTCTTCAATCAATGACAATTCGTAGATGGATTGGGCATTGTCGGTTACGGGGCCATAACTGTCTACGGCAATGGTAACAGGTCCCATTCCCAGCATACCGAAGGCTACAAGTCCGAAAGCAAAGATCGACGGATAAACCATAAAATCCATCGCACCGCCGCCAATATTTATAAAGGTACTCGCAAAATAAGCGATGTACATCAACAGGAAAAACACCATTCCCTGCCAGAATGCGCTGAAATTTCCGGCAACCAATCCCGACAGGATATTGAGGGAAGCACCACCTTCCTGTGATGCAACGACTACTTCCCTTACATGGGTCGATTTCGGACTCGTAAAAAGCTTGGTGAATTCAGGAATCAGCGCAGCGCCCAGCGTTCCGGCGCTGATGATTACCGATAAGGTGATCCATAAGTCATTTGGCAGGTCTTTGATAGTCAGATAACTGATGGCAAAAGTAACTACAATGGATAGAATGGAAGTGATCCATACCAGGGCCGTGAGCGGTTTCTCAAAATCCAGGTCATCAACGTTGCTGTATTTGGCTTTGCTGATGGCACCATTGATCCAGAAAGCAACTATGGAGGTAATGATCATAAAAATACGCATCACGAAAATCCATGAAAGCAGCTGAACCTGATCAGCTGTATTCGTCACGGCAAGTACAATAAAGGAGATCAGGGCTACACCGGTTACGCCGTATGTTTCAAAACCATCGGCGGTGGGTCCAACACTGTCACCGGCGTTGTCGCCAACACAGTCGGCAATGGTACCGGGGTTTCGTGGATCATCTTCACCGATTTTAAAGATTACCTTCATCAGGTCGGAACCGATATCCGCAATTTTCGTAAAAATGCCACCGGCGATTCTTAACGCCGAAGCACCCAATGATTCACCAATGGCAAACCCGATAAAACTTGCCCCGGCATATTCGCCCGGAACAAACATCAAAATGATCAGCATCATGATCAACTCCAGGGAGATCAGTACAACACCGATGCTCATTCCTGCGTTTAATGGAATGTTCAGAAGTTTGATCGGTTTTCTTTCCAGTGAAGCAAATGCCATGCGTGCATTGGCCAGGGTATTCATCCTGATCCCGAACCATGCCACGCTGTAAGAACCCAGGATGCCAATAACAGTCCATCCCAAAATCATCAATACCCCGCCGAATCCAAAACTGGCATCAGAGAGCCATCCGAAATAAAATGCCACAGCAGAGCCGATAAAAACAAAAAGGATCACTAAAAATTTTCCTTGCTGAACGAGATAGGTTTTGGCCGTCTCGAAAATTACTTGTGCCACATCCAGCATTGATTTGTGAGCACCGATTTTTTTAACTTTGAGAAATTGATACAACCCAAACATGAAACCTGCCAGGGTGATCAAAAAACCCCAATAAAGGATTGATTTATCCCTGATCCCCGGGGGAATAACTAGATTTGCTTCGCCTGCCATTGTTAGAAATGGCAAAAGCAAAGCCGTCAGAAATGTAATGGCTCTTTTCATATTTACCTATTTAGTTATTAAGAATGTTCACAAAAATAATAAGAATTTTGTGAAATCATAGTATTTTTAAACAACTTTTGTCTGTTAGGGAAAATTCCCGTAAATTTGTATTTGGGAAATCCCGGGAGCATTACCGAAAGCATAATATGGAAAAAATCAGGTTGGATATCATCGGAATGTCATACAGCCAATCGCAAAGCGGTGCTTATGCCCTCATTCTGGGTGAACGCAACGGGAACAGGCGTTTGCCGATAATTATTGGCGGATTTGAAGCACAATCGATAGCCATTGAGCTTGAAAAAATCAGAACTCCCCGCCCCCTGACCCACGATTTATTCAAAACATTTGCCGATGCCTATGATATCGAAATATCAGAGGTGATCATCAGCCAGTTCAGTGAAGGTGTTTTTTATGCTAAACTGATTTGTAGCGACGGGAGTAAAATAAAAGAAGTTGATTCCCGCACCTCGGATGCCATTGCCCTCGCCTTGCGTTTTAGCTGCCCGGTTTATACTTACGAAAGTATCATGTCTGCAGCAGGAATACTGATGGAAGAGGAAGCAGAATTACTCAAACAGGAAGAACCTCCGCCTGCTGATGATCCGGATGATTATCTTTCATTCGCGAACTTTTCACAGGCAGAACTGAAGGAAATGCAGCAAAATGCCATCGAAAATGAAGAGTATGAAAAAGCTTCCAAAATCAGGGATGAACTAAACAAGCGAAAATAGTTTTCCGGAACCTTACTTAAATTTACACTTAAAAGAAAATCCTGATGGGAATAAAACTTCGCTTAATACTGATGAATTTTTTCCAGTTCTTTGTTTGGGGAGCCTGGCTTATAACCATCGGAACCTATTGCTTCAATGCCAAAGGTTGGACGGGAGCTCAGTTTGGAGCAATATTTTCAACCCTCGCTATTGCTTCAATCTTCATGCCGGCACTCACCGGTATCATTGCCGACAAATGGATAAATACCGAAAAACTCTATGGAACGCTACACATTTTATATGGATGTGTATTGTTCTTTGTGCCACAAGTCAATGATCCGGATACCCTGTACTACGTGATTTTATTGGCAATGATTTTTTATATGCCAACAATATCGCTTTCTAACTCAATTTCCTACTCAATCTTAAAAAGAAATAATTTTGAAGTTATTAAGGCATACCCTCCAATTCGGGTTTGGGGAACCATCGGTTTTATTATCGCCATGTGGTGCACCAATTTGACTGGCAGTAAGACCAATGCCAATCAGTTCATTATTGGAGCAGTTGCAGCTATTGTTTTGGGAATCTATTCATTTACTTTACCAAAATGCCTCCCGCAGAAATCAATATCTAAAGACGCTTCTGTGTTTGAACAATTGGGATTAAATGCATTTAAACTTTTTTTGAATTACAAAATGGCGTTATTCTTTATTTTCGCCATGTTTCTGGGTGCCGCATTGCAACTAACCAATATGTATGGCGATTCTTTCCTGGATGATTTCAGGAATGTTCCGGAATACGCCAATTCATTTGTTGTTAGATATTCTACGATAATAATGTCGATTTCCCAGATGTCGGAGACACTGTTTATTCTCACAATCCCTTTCTTCCTGCGGCGCTTTGGAATTAAGAAAGTTATGCTTTTCAGTATGATCGCCTGGGCTCTTCGGTTTGGACTATTTTCTTTTGGAAATCCTGCAGGCGGTTTATGGATGATAATTTTGTCTTGTATTGTTTATGGGATGGCTTTCGATTTTTTCAATATCTCTGGCTCCTTATTTGTTGAAAGCACTACCGATTCTAAAATAAGATCGAGTGCACAAGGTCTTTTTATGATGATGACCAATGGTTTTGGCGCATACTCAGGCAGCAAAATTAGCGGATTCATTATTGACAGATTTTTCACAAACGCTCAGGGTAAAGACTGGCATGGAATCTGGCTTGCTTTTGCAATCTATGCCTTGATTGTGGCTGTTGCTTTTGCCATTCTCTTTAAACATAAACACGACCCCAAAGCAATCTCAGTCGGCTCTCACTAAATTTACCTGCATTAATATTTTCTGTAGTCATCGTTTTTAATACATGATTCCTGATGAAACAATACCTCTCACTTCTCGACCACGTCCTGACAAACGGCATCGAAAAAACCGATCGCACAGGTACCGGTACGATCAGTGTGTTCGGATATCAGATGCGGTTTGATTTGCGGAACAGCTTTCCGCTGCTTACAACAAAAAAGGTGCACCTCCGGTCAATCATTCATGAACTGCTTTGGTTCCTGCAAGGCTCCACCAATACGAAATACCTCACACTGAACGATGTGACTATCTGGAACGAATGGGCCGATCAAAATGGAAACCTCGGGCCAATCTATGGATTCCAATGGCGCTCCTGGCCAAAACCGGACGGCACTCGTATTGACCAGATCAGTCAGGTGGTTGACTCCATCAGGAAAAATCCTGATTCCCGAAGGCACATTGTCAGTGCATGGAATGTTGGTGAACTCGATGAAATGGCGCTGCCACCCTGTCATCTGCTGTTCCAGTTTTACGTGGCCAATGGCGAACTCTCCTGTCAGATGTACCAGCGCAGTTGCGATATTTTTCTGGGTGTTCCCTTTAACATTGCTTCCTACGCACTGCTTACTAGGATGATGGCTCAGGTAACCGGACTTAAACCCGGGGAATTCATCCATACCCTGGGCGATGCCCATATTTACCTGAACCATCTTGACCAGGTGAAACTTCAGCTGACACGCGAACCCCTGCCACCTCCGCAATTGAACCTCAACCCTGCAGTGACAAATATCGATGGTTTCCAATTTGGAGATTTTCAATTGGTCAACTATCAGTCACACCCTCATATCAAAGGGGATATTGCAGTTTAATTTATCCAGCATGATATCTATTATTGTCGCCATTGCAGAAAACATGGCCATTGGGAAAAATAACGACCTGCTTTGGCATATTCCGGCAGATCTGAAACGATTTAAACAAATCACCAGCGGTCATCCCGTGATCATGGGCAAGCGTACATGGGAATCCCTTCCCCGGAGGCCACTGCCCAACCGTAGAAACATTGTGATTACCGATATCGCCGGGGAAAAGATAGATGGATGTGAAATGGCCTATTCCATTGATGAGGCAATTTCCATGAGCAACCCGGCGGATGAAAATTTTATCATCGGGGGTGCATCAGTTTACAGGCAATTTTTACCCCATGCCCACCGTTTGTACCTTACACGTGTTCATAAATCATTTGACGGCGATGTTTTTTTTCCTGAGATTGCTTTTTCTGAATGGAATCTGATTTCCAGAGAGGTTTTTTCAAGGGACGAAATAAACGATTTTTGCTACTCCAATGAAATTTATGAACGGAAACCGTAACGGATGAATTTCATCATTTCTAAAAAGGCGATCTATCTCGTCTTGACCGCCTTTGTATTTATTTTCATGGCCGGATGTAAAAAGAATAAGGAGTTTGACCTGCGGCCAAATCTAAACGTTTCCAATGATCAGATACTGGCCAACCGCCCGTTTATTTATGCTTTCCAGATCCTGTTGAGAGCGGCAACCGACTCCACCCTCCAGTCAACACTTCATGCTGAAATAGACGGTGCCACGGTAAACCTCGATGTGAAACGCCAAACCTATACGTTTCTTTTTCAGGACACAATGTCGTCCGACAGTGTCAGACGTGGTGGCGCTTTTGTGGCAACTGTCGATTCCGGGTTTTTTCATAAGGGAACCACGATGAAAATTGTTTTTCAGGGTTATGCTGAAGACGGGCATGTGGTTTCAGGCAAAGACAGTATCCGGTGCAACGGATTACTCAATGACGATTACCTTTATGATAATTTTATCTCCGAAGCACGAATTACCAAGGACTCTGCACACAACATTCAATTCCGGGCTGATTATAAAATGTCGGTCAGTCGTATTCCGGTCACGTATGGCACCAACCAACGCGGGTTGACATTTGCCGGAAATTCCGGAGGGATTTCATCGGGAGGGTATCCCTTTACTTCCAGCATTGAAAATGCGTTGATTTTTCGCCAGATGTGCCCCTGGATTTGTGATGGATTGATCGCGTTTTCAATTACCGGGGCAGATATTCCATCAGGAACGATTGAATTCATGGCTAAAATAGACTGCAACGATAACATCAAATACGATTTCACAGGAAATATTTACCTCCTGAGGATGATGAACAAATTTTTGCTGGATTAGGTTTTCCGCTTTTGTTTTTTGGCTGCCGGAAACAAAATGTTATTGAGGATCAGTCGGTAACCTGGTGAATTGGGGTGCAGGTTGAGATCCGTGGGAGGATCCCCCACCAGATGCTGATAATCTTCAGGATCATGGCCTCCCAAAAATGTCCAGGTCCCCTTACCAAAGTCGCCGTGAATGTAACGGGCCTCATTCAATGACTTGGTTTCGCCCAACAGAATCACATTCGACTTGATGTATTTTTTATTGAAAGCGGTGGTTTGCCCCATGAATCCGTGGATCAGGGATTCATGATCCTGGCAAAGCATACTTGGAATGGGATCCCATTTGGCGGAAAAGTCGAACAGGGTAAAATAATCATTTTCCCGTGTGATATTTTTCGGACGTGTTTCTGTCACATCAATCGATGAAATTTCATAAGCGTTCGGATTCGTAACCAGGTTGAAATTCTCGAAAGCAAAGCAATTGGCAAAATTCAATTTCGATTGGGCACCGGCATCAGGCGGATCCCCGTCGAACATCACATCACAGATATCAATGCCATCGGACGATAAGGCAACATCGTAACTGTCTGGTGCCGAACACATGGAAAAGAGATAACCCCCGCCGGCCACAAAATCCCGGATTTTTTTCGCAACAGCCAGTTTCATCTGTGAGACTTTCGAAAAACCCAACTTTTTCGCACTCTCTTCCTGCGTGTTCACATCTTCCTGATACCACGGAAATCCCTTGTAAGCCGCCCAGAATTTTCCATACTGGCCTGTGAAATCCTCATGATGAAGATGAAGCCAGTCGTACATCGGCAGTAAACCGGTCATGATTTCCTCATCATATAATACATCATAAGGAATCTCCGCGTATTTTAAAACCAGTGTCACCGCATCATCCCAGGGAAGTTTGTTCTTAGGGGAATAAACAGCAACCCTGGGTGGTTTATGGAGTTTGATATTTTCCATATTCACCTGTGGATCTGATATTTCATCAAGGATTGCTGCTGCCTGGGCATCTGCAATGATCTGGCAGGTGACCCCGCGGATGGTACATTCCTCCTCAATGGATTTTACGTATTGAAACATAAAACTTCCACCCCGGTAGTTGAGAAGCCAGCTTACCTCCACATCTTTGTTCAGCACCCAGTAGGCGATTCCATAAGCTTTCAGATGATTCTTCTGAGCCTCGTCCATTGGCACAAGAAGGTAAGCCCCCATTGCCGGACGGATAAGGCAAAGGAAAAAGATAAAGATCAGAAAACCCGGAAGTTTAAAACGGTACATCATGCTTTTCATCATCATTCATTTTCGACATCACGGTTCGTGTTCGCATCGAACCTTCAAACGATGAGTTGGGTTGAATATTATTGGAGGCCTGATAGTCCATTTCTGCATCAACAAACTTGGCATACTTGGAAACAAACTTTATCCGGACATCTTTCAGCGGGCCGTTCCTGTTTTTGGCAATAATGATATCCGCTACCCCGGATGTGGAATCGCCACTTTCGTCCACATCGATCTTATAATACTCCGGACGATAGATAAACAAAACCATATCTGCATCCTGCTCAATAGAACCGGATTCACGCAGGTCGGAAAGAATTGGCTTCGCAGCTGCTGATCGTTTTTCAGAAGCACGGCTTAATTGCGACAAGGCAATTACCGGAACGTCCAGTTCCTTGGCGAGCGTTTTCAATGCTCTTGAAATGCTGCTGATCTCCTGTTCACGGTTGCCTCTGGTATCCTGGCTCCCCTGCATCAATTGAAGATAATCAACAATAACCATCTGGATATCGTGATGGGCTTTTAACCGGCGGCATTTGGCGCGAAGATCAAAAATAGATAAAGCGGCTGTGTCATCAATGTAGAGGGGTGCTTCAATGAGTGGTGTGATCCTCGCATTTAATTGTGCCCATTCATGGTCTTCCATGGTCCCTTTGCGAAGTTTTTCCTGCGGGATTTCAGTTTCACTCGACATGAGTCGTGTTACCAGCTGAATTGAGGACATTTCAAGGGAAAAAACCGCAACAGGTTTCTTAAAATCAATGGCAGCATTCCTCGCCATCGTGAGCGCAAAAGCAGTTTTTCCCATGCCCGGACGTGATGCAATGATGATCAGGTCCGACTTTTGCCAGCCGGAAGTGATCCGGTCCAGCTCCGTGAACCCCGACCCGACACCCCTCAGTTTCCCTTCCTGGTTCCTCCCCGCACTGATCTCTTTGATGGCTTCGGCAATGATAGATTGCATATTCATATACGATTTGCCGATGCTGCCTTCACTGATCGAGAACAGTCCGTTCTCTGCCTTGTCAAGCAGGTCAAAAACATCGGTGGTATCTTCGTATGCCTCTTTGATGATATCAGAAGAAATCCTGATAAGTTCACGCTGGATGAATTTTTGCAGGATAATGCGCGAATGAAATTCAATGTTGGCCGTTGAAGCAATGCGGTTGGTGAGCATGGTGATGAAATAGGGACCTCCGGCCACTTCAAGTTCCCCGCTTTTTCTCAGCTCCTCGGTCACTGTCAGAATATCAACCGGTTCATTTTGTCCGAACAAACGCATGATCGCTGAAAAAATAATCTGGTGGCTCTCTTTATAAAACGCTTCCGGTTTAAGTACCTCAATTACTTCAGCCAGACGATTGCTTTCAAGCATCATTGCCCCAAGCACAGCCTCTTCAAGATCCAGCGCCTGAGGAGGGATCTTCCCATGCTCAAACACCATTTCATTTAATCCGGGCTTACGGGTACGCTTTTTGAAACTCTTATCTTCCATTGGGCAAAAATAGGGCTATTCCGGCTTCGTTTTTCGGGCCCGGCTGTTTTTATTTTTCAACAACTATAAGCTGAAACTGACAGCAACATGTACCCATTTATGCCACCATCCATCATGAAACTCGGGACTCAGTACAAATTGTTCCAGATCAAGCCTGATCCCGTTCAACGACAACGAAACCCCGCCGCTTCCCTGGAAAACCACTCTTGAAATTTCACCTGCAGGAAGTGTATAAGAACTTGATTGATTGAATAGGCCACCTTGCAATGTTGCATCGTACCCCACTACTTTACCGGATCCTTTCACGAAAAAGAAGAACTGGAATTTTCTTAAACCGGCATCAGACAGGAACTGTCTTTTTGAAATTCCAAGGTTGGCAAAGTAGGGGTTTAGCCATCCCGACCTGACCTGAAATCCCCCTGAAACATTTGTATAGAGTGTCCCGGCATTTCCGGTAGACGAAAGTAAAAAATCAAAGTTCTTAACCCCGATGATCCCTTTTTCAAATGTAACGGAATAATTTAAAACCAGATCGTTTTTTATCTGATACTCCCATCCCAGCGGTTCGTTGTTGGTGGGAACTGCATTGTGAAATGAGCGTTGAACCCATTCGCCATAAGAGTTTGGCCCGATAATCCCTGCATCAAGTTCGCTGGTTTGCCTGAACCGGTGGGTGGGGTCGTTGGTGATTTTAAAACTTCCTGCATAAAGGTATGCAGCATACGGACGGTCACCATGTAAAATGCCCCCTGTTTTCGTGGTCGATGGGGTGAACATATTCTGCACCAGTGATAATCCGTAATAATTTGTAGCACTCCCCCAATAGGGTAGCAACAACCGGCTCACCGGATTCATCTGCAACCCGGGGGAAATGATTTCGATTTTAATGCCATTGGTATAAAACCTGTCGGTATAATCCAAAATATCATTGTCGAAATTTAACTGTATAAATGATTCACGGCCAAGGGTAATGATCGATGGTGTTTTCCGGTTGTCGATAGGGGAGAAAAGGTAATTTTTACTTACCGGTTCGTTCAAATCAGGATTGATCCCGTTCGACCGGAGGTAATTCATGCGGAGGAGGACGGTAGAATCAGAACTTCTGACCGTTAAGCCAGGTACAGTGTTCTGCGGAAAATTGATCAGGGCCTTTCTTTTTTTTCTCTTTGTTCCAGATCTGGTGGCTTTCCTGGATAATGATGGTTGATTTGCTGTGGTTGAGGAATTTACGGCATAGCCCTGGCCTGATGAAATGGCAGCCTGTTGCCCGGAGGTGGACCTGATGTCCGGCAATTGATGCTCACCCTTTTCACAATGGCTGAAAAGCAGGAGAAAAAAAAAGAAAATAAAACTTCTTTTCATCTTGGCTGCAAAGGTAATCAATTACTGTTTTTTTTTCTTAACTTTACCTGACCAAACGACCAATGAAAAAAATCTTTGTTCTGCTTGTCTTTTATCTTGTTACAGGATGTCTCTTTGCACAGAAAACCCTGATGGTGGAAAAAATAGGCACCACGCGAAAATATTTTTATCATGCCGGTGACTATTTGAAACTTCGGGTTACCACCAAAGATACCTTGCTGAAAGGAAAGCTATGGTCCATTCACGACAGCCTGATTTCAGTGTCCGAACTCCGGCCGTTTGATGTCCGGTTAAAAGATATTGGTTCTGTATATAAAACATTTGCCTTTCCAAGGAAGTTCGCACGGAATGTCAGCATTGCCAGTGGCGCTATTTTCGTGATTATTGCCTTCAACCATCTTATCAACAACGAACAGGTTTTTACCCCCGATATGTTTATTCTTTCGGGTTCCTTGCTGGGCGTCAGTCTCATTTCATGGTCTTTGAGTGAGAAAAGGTGCAATACCAGTAAAGGATGGAAAGTTAAAGTGTTAAATATCAATGTAAACTGAATGTGGCTTAATCGGAAATCATCTCCCTGATGATGCGGGTCATAATCGGTTCCACAGCACTTGCTGCATCAATCACATGTTTATGGGTAATTTCAACAATTTTTCCGGGAACTCCCAGGTCAGAAATAATGGAAACTGCAAAACATTTCAATCCCATGTGGCGGGCGGCAATAACTTCGGGAACGGTTGACATACCCACTGCGTCTGCCCCTATGGTTCGGATGTAATGATATTCAGCAGGTGTTTCGTATGTTGGACCGGAAACGGCGGCATATACCCCTTTTTGTAATTTAATACCATGTTTTTTGGCAATGCCAAACGCTTTATCTATCAGGCCGGAATTGTATGCATTGCCCATATCAGGGAAGCGTGTCCCGATCTCTTCTTCATTCTTTCCCATCAAGGGATTGTCCTTCATGAGATTGATATGATCACTGATCACCATGATATCACCTACTTCAAAATCAGGGTTTACCCCGCCGCTGGCATTGGAAAGAACAAGTAGTTCAATGCCTAAGAACTTCATAATCCTCACAGGAAAGGTGATTTCCTGCATCGTGTAGCCTTCATAATAGTGAAACCTGCCCTGCATGGCCACAATGTTTTTTCCACCCATTGTTCCGAAAATCAGTTGCCCGCGGTGACCGTCAACCGTTGAAACCGGAAAATTGGGAATAAACTCGTATGGGAAAGTATGCTGGATGTTTATTTCGTTGACCAGGCCACCCAATCCTGTACCAAGGATTATCCCGACTTCAGGCTTCGAGGAAACCCTGCTTTGCAGGTATTCAATGGTCTCTTTGATTTTGTTTAACATAACGTATGATCTCGGTATCAAATTTTTGTTTATCGTCACCATGAAAATCAATCTCCATGGGAACGCAAAATAACGGTAAATTTTTCAAATAACCACTAAGTTCGTGCGTTTTCACCCGCATAACATCCTTTTCTGTTGTAACAATGACTTTCTTTTGGGTAGGCAAGTCTTGAAATTTTTGTATAATTTGTTCAATGTCTTTGATGGCATAGGGGTGATGATCACCAAATTTCATCACAATCAGCTCGCTGCACATCCTTTCAAGATGTTCCCTGAGCGGGTAGTCATTTGCAATACCGGTAAATAAAAGAATGTTTGTCACTTTTGCCGGAAAAGGGTTATGCTGGGTTTCAAACACGGGAACCGGGTCAATATATTTAATGTATGAAAAATAGACCTGTTGATGACTTTTTGGTTGTAATTCTTCAATGATCCTCCGGCGGGTGATCGGGGAAAATATTTTAGGAGTTTTGGTAACCACGATGATGTCGGCGCGGTTTGCCCCTGAACGGAATTCCCTTAAGGTACCGGATGGCAGAATGAAATCTTCAGGGTATAAACGATGGTAATCAGTTAACAGTATCGACAGCCCGGGCTTTACATAGCGATGCTGAAAAGCATCATCCAACAGAATTGCCCTGAGGTCGGGATATTTCTTGAGGAGAAGTTGGACACCGCGGCTCCGTTTTTCATCAACTGCCACCTTAACCCCTTCAAATTTTTTTAAGAATTGCAACGGCTCATCTCCAATGTATTTGACATTCGATCGTTTTGAGGCAAGAATAAACCCGCTGCTTTTCCTGCCATATCCACGGCTCAGGGTTGCCACAAACATTTCAGGGGTTAAAAGTCTGATCAGGTATTCGATGTGTGGTGTTTTACCTGTTCCGCCAAAAGTTAGGTTGCCAACGGAAATAACAGGCTTGTCAAACGATTTGGATGGCAACACCTTCATGTCAAAAAGCCAATTCCTTATCTGTACGGCCAAGCCATAACACAAAGAAACAGGAAGTAAAATTACCTGGAGAATCCGTGTCATAATTGAAGCTCCTAAATTAGGAAAAATTATTACACGTTTGCAAGCGCTTTTTTGTTGAGTAAATAACGCAGATTTTTCAGAAGTACAGAAATGCCGCCGTCCGGATTGTTGGTTTTAACAACATAATCACATGCACCAGCGTCTAAAAGACGGGCTGCTATCTGGGGATCCTCAAACGCATCAAAGAATATAACCTGAATGGATGGAGAAATTTCCCTTACTTTCCGTAAAAATTCAAATCCATTCAGATTGTCGGTAAAAAAACTTGTGACTAAAAAATCGGGATGAACATTTTTTAGCATACGATACAAACACTCTTCTCCGGAAGAAAATACCTGAACTGAATATAATCTCTTGATTTCCAAATTGTATTTGATAAAATTCCCTTGGGCAGGATTTTTATCCACAATAAATATGACAGGTTTTTTCATCATTCCGCTGGTGCAGATTTTATCAGACAAATTTTGCACTTTCCGGTACATAAAAACAACCTGATGATGAAAACTTTTACACAGGTTATGAACAAGGATATCAGGGACAATAAAAATAACTGCTTATCTCTTTCGGTCAAGTAAAACCACATATACCCCATATGTTTCTTATTCTAAATCAACGTTAGCCCTGAAAGGGCGGAATCTATTAACACTGGGTGAAGCCCAGTGTATCCGATTAACGATAATTCATTGAGCCCTGAAAGGGCGTAATAGTTTTTATGGATTTATGGATTACGCCCTTTCAGGGTTTTTGATTGTATTCATGTTTTTTTTCGATGGGCTACACCCATCGTTAGAATATTACGCCCCATTCGGGGCTGTGTGATGAATAAGCTTTGTGTCCATGATGTTTCTTTACAAAACTAATGTTTTTCAAAACCCACTCTCCAACTTTTGATGTTGGACCCATGATGGAATTGAGGAGTTGACAATTTCATGAAAACTCCAACTTGACCGAAAGGGATAAGCAGTTAAAAATAATCAACCTCAAATCCATGACTTGGATTTTGGATCTTGGATCTTGGAATTTGGATGTTGGAATTTGGAATTTACGATGAGGAAAGTACTACCTTTGACTTAAAAAAAACATCCCCATGACCATTGATGAAATTACAAACCATCTTGAATCTCTTTGCCCGCTTTCCCTGCAGGAGGATTATGACAATTGCGGATTGCTCCTGGGTGACCCCAAAGGTGAATTTCACAAAGCTTTATTGTGTCTTGATCTTACAGAAACTGTCATGACTGAAGCAATTCAGCGTCAATGTAATCTCATAATTTCGCACCATCCCTTCATTTTCAGGGGATTGAAAAAGCTTACCCCCGGGCAGCCTGAAACAGCTATAATTTCCATGGCCATCCGGAACAATATTGCCGTTTACGCCATTCATACCAATCTTGACAATACACTTTATGGGCTGAATGGCTGGGTTTTCTCGAAACTCGGAATATCTGCCTACCGTATTCTGAGTCCAAAAACAGCCTTTCTGTCAAAACTGGCAGTTTTTTGTCCTGTTGACCAGTCAGAAAAAGTGCGCAATGCACTTTTTGCAGCCGGGGCTGGCCAGATAGGCCATTACGATTGTTGCAGTTATAACGTCAGCGGAGAAGGAACGTTTCGGGCTTCCGATAAGGCCAATCCGTATGTAGGTGAAAAGAATCAGGTGCACGTTGAACGGGAAACCCGCATTGAGGTTATCTTTCCCACGTATCTTCAGGGAAGGGTGATTTCAGCTTTGCTGTCGGCCCACCCCTACGAAGAGGTGGCTTACGACCTTTATCCGCTCCAAAATAAATTTTCTCAGGCAGGCGCAGGAATCATCGGACAATTGGACGAGCCCTGCAGTGAAGTTCAATTCCTTGACCGGGTCAGGAAGAATCTGAACATTCCGGTCATCAGACATTCGGCTTTTCGCTCAAAATTAATTACAACCGTGGCCTTGTGTACGGGGTCTGGTAGTTTTTTGATTCCGGAGGCCATATCAGCCAATGCGGATGCTTACCTGACCGCTGATCTGAAGTATCATGACTTTTTTGACATGGAAAAAAGGTTACTGCTGGCAGATATTGGTCATTATGAAAGCGAAGAGGGGGTAAAAGAATGGCTTTATGCAGCACTTATTGAAAAATTTCCTAATTTTGCATTCCTTATTTCAGATGTAAATACCAATCCGGTTCATTATTTTTAAAAAAGAATTTATGGCAAAAACAACAAGCACGCCAATTGCTACTTCCAAACCATCTAAATTAGCCAAGCCTTCAGTTACCAAAGAGGTTGCTTCTGCAAAACCAGAGGCTGCGCATAGTGAAGAGATGACTGGTGAAGCAACAGTGGCAAAGGTTGCCCTCAAAACAAGGTCAGAGGGTGCTGATGATAAAGTTGAAATTACCATTGAAAAAAAATTAATCGCATTATACAGCTTGCAGCAAGTAGATTCTCAGGTAGATAAAATTCGGATTATTCGTGGGGAACTGCCTTTGGAAGTTCAGGATCTCGAAGATGAAATTGCAGGACTCGAAACACGTGTTGACAATCATATTCAGGAAACCCTGGTCATGGAGAAATCCATCACCGAAAAGAAAACTGCTGCAAAGGATGCTTTTGCTTTGATCAAAAAGTATGAAGATCAGCAAATGAACGTACGTAACAACCGGGAATACGATTCTTTGACCAAAGAAATTGAATACCAGAATCTTGAAATTCAATTATCGGAGAAAAGGGCTAAGGAGTTCCAGGTAAGCCTTGACCTGAAGAAGGAGGAAATTGACCGTTATCAGAAGTTGCTGCAGGATCGTAAGAATGATCTCGAGATCAAACGCAATGAATTGGATGATATCATTGCCGAAACCGAAAAAGAGGAGAACGACCTCATTAAAACCTCTGAAGAAAATAAACAGTTTATCGAGGAGCGCCTGCTTACAGCATATACACGCATCCGGAAAAATGCCCGCAACGGACTGGCGGTTGTTCAGATCGAGCGTGACGCCTGCGGTGGATGCTTTAATAAAATTCCACCCCAACACCAATTGGACATCAGGATGCATAAAAAGATTATAGTTTGCGAATATTGCGGACGAATTCTGGTTGACGATGGGATTGTGAATGCAATGAATTGATGATCAGAAAAATACCTGAATGGAAGGCACCTTGGATCAGAATTGCCCTGATCATGGGTGCCTTTCTCCTTTTTATACCCCGGTCACAGTCACAGTTCAATTTTGATGAACATTGCCAGCAAGCGTATAAGGAGATTATGGCACTTCGGTTCTCTGAAGCACACAAGCTGATCATCCTCGAAAAAAAGCAGGAACCGGATAATCTCATTCCGCTTTACCTTGAGAATTACATCGATTTTTTAACACTGATCATCGGTGAGGAAAGAACAATGTATGATCAGCTGAAAGGTAACAAGGCAGATAGGGTGAATGCACTGGAAAAGGGTCGTGATGATTCACCTTTTTACAATTTTTGCCTGGGTGAAATTCATCTTCAATGGGCTATTGCACGACTGAAGTTTGGTGATTACACAGCAGCCGCTTTTGAAATTCGAAAGGCTCACGCATTATTTTCTGACAATTCAGTTAAATACCCATCTTTTGTTATCAATAAAATCGGGTTGGGGACAGTGCATGTCATTGCAGGGATTGTGCCCGTCAATTACAAATGGGTGACCAATCTTATAGGCCTCGATGGCACCCTTGAAATTGGATTGAACGAGATCCGGCAGGTTGCAACGTATTCAGGTACTGATAAAATAACCCAAATGTTTAAACCGCAGGCGGCCTTTTTTCTTGCCTTTTTGGCTTTGAACCTGCAGAAAAACAAGAAAGATGCCATGTTCGTTATGGAACTGTTTAAAAATCAGTCCTATGATAATCGCCTGTTGAATAGCCCTTTATTGATTTTTGCCCGGGCAACCATATTGATGAAAAATGGATTCAACGATGAAGCTTTGAGTGTACTCCGTGAACGGTCATCTCTTTCACAAACATTCCCTTTTTACTATCTCGATTACCTTGAAGGAGTGGCAAGGCTCAACAAACTGGATTATGGCGCTTCTGTTTTTTTTCATCGTTATATTGCAAGTTTCAGGGGGCGGAATTACATCCGCTCTGCCAGCCAGAAATTAGCATGGATAGCCCTTTTACAAAAAGATTCTATAGGTTACAACAGAAATATCAAACAGGCATTATCGCATGGAGCAGCAGTGGTGGATGAAGACAAACAGGCTGATTACGAAGCAGAGAATGGCGTTGCACCAAACATGGTATTGCTTCGAGCACGATTGTTGTTTGATGGAGGATACTACAATTCCGCACTCAATGAATTGTTGAATACTCCGGTAAAAACAGCCATTAAATCAAAGCGGGACCTGGTCGAATACACCTACCGGCTTGGCAGGATATATCATGAATCGGGAAATGCCGCAAAGGCGGTTGAAAATTATCAGCAAACTGTGGCCCGGGGTAAAACGGAACCCTTTTATTACGCTGCAGCAGCTGCCTATCAGATGGGGCTATTGTATGAAAACAAGGGAGCATATTCCGCAGCTGACAGCGCTTACCAGCTTTGCCTGTCAATCAGGCCCCGGGAATACAAAACCAGCCTTCACCAAAAGGCAAAGGCTGGTTTGAACAGACTTAAAACAATGCAGCCTAAAATCTGAAACCGATCGTTGTAGAAACTGTATTGGTGTAGTAGCTGATGGCTGCAGGGCTAACCATACCTGGGTCGTAAAGATAATAATCCTGGTTCATTTTAGACCATACATAAGTTACATCGGCAAAAAAATGATTTGCCCTGTACCCAAATCCGCCAGATGCCTGAAACCTTTCGCTGTTGTTTGTCCCACCTGTGTATGGATTGCTGAAATAGGCAAATCCACCCCTGATACGAAAGTTGGATAACCTCCATTCAGTTCCTACCCGGATATTCCCCCAGGATTTATAGTCGGATTCAATCTGATTGTTTACAGTTTTAAAATCATCGGATGTCGAATTAAAGCGAGCCTGTGAATAGTTTACATATTCGTAATCGGCGCTGACAAGTCCATATTGACCAATAATAAAAGCCAGGCTTCCCATCGCACGGAACGGGGTGGTTAACCGGTAGTCAAAATAGCCAAGCTGAGAATATTGGGTAGCATTCCAGACCGTATTGGTGAATGTTGATTCCATGCTGCTTGACCACTGGTCTCTCATACTCGGAAACCAGGTGGGTGTATGAACACTTGCACCGATTCTTACCCAATCGGCAGGTTTATAAATAATGCCCAGTTTAAAATTGATCCCGGTTCCGCGGGTCTGCAGGTTATTATGGAAGCTCAGTGATATAAAATTAGGAATGGTGTCTTTTGTTCGGGTCTCTTTGTAAACGCTGCTTTCGTAATAGTTGATCGAGGGGACACCGAAGGTCATGCCGACAAAGAATTTATCGGAAAAGTTAGCACCTACCGAAAAATCCAATTCATTCATTGATCCATACGTGTTTATGAGTTTATTCTGAATCACCCCGCCATACCTGGCATCGCAGACATACTTGTTTAAGGCTGAATCATGATAAACCAGGTTGGTACCATAAGCCAGCCCGATATCGAATGGATAATCATCCTGAATATATCTTTCCGGAGTTTGTTCGTCATTCAGGATGTTAGCATAACTCTGCATCAAGGAGTTTTTTGTGTTGATTCCATTGATCGCCACCCTGTTGTTGAAATCGTTTTGCCGGTTAAACCCAAATCCTATGTTGACATTTCTGAGTACACCGGATTTACTTTTATTATATGGGCTTATGTTAAAAATTACACCGAAATTTCCCATGCCCAGGTTGACTCTGTTATCGGTTGCTTCTGACCCGTTGTATTTGGATGAGGAATATCCAATGATTGGAGCCAGGGTGAGGGTCATCTCCGAACCTTTGTATAAACCGATTCCGGCAGGATTGGTAGCCAGGGTTGAGAAATCGGCGCCAACTGCACCAAAAGCACCACTCAGCCCGTTAAATCTGGCTGTGCCACTGTAAAATACACGGGAATAGCGTAGTGCATCTTCTGGTGTCTGGGCATTGGCAACAGAACTGGTCAGCGTCAATATCACGATGATGAAAAAGTATTTTTTCATGGCAATAATAGTTATCATGTTAGAAAAAAGTTACCTGCGTCTTCCACCACCACTACTTCCGCTGCCGCTGCCACCAGAGGGTGAACTGCCGCTGCCACCTGACCTTGAAGGAGCAGAATAACTGCCCCCATTATTGGAATTTGAAGGTGGAGAGTAGGACCCACTGTTATTTGACCGGGCTGGTGGTGTATAGGAGCCGTTGTTGCCTGACCGAGCCGGTGCAACATTGTTATTTGAGTTGGTGCGCACGGGGGTTGAATATCCCGATGAACCTGACCTTGGGCTGCTGTAGGTTCTGTTGTTGCCTCCGGATGTTCCGGTTTGCTGTGTTCCGGTGTTGAAATATCCCGATCCGGTCCTTGTTTCGCCATTTTGATTGGTTACCCTGGTGGTCCCTGGGTTTTGTGACCTGGGCGCCAGGTATTCCTGACTTGATTTTGGCTGCCTGTAAACCGGAGAAGAATAACTTTGAGCAGATCCGTTGCGTTGGGCAGGATTGACATTCTCTGGTCTGGCGTATCTTGGGGCGGGTTGTTGCCTTGTGGTTTGATTTTGAACCTGACCGGTTCTCTGGGTAGTGGTCCTCTGATATCCGGGTTGCCTGTCATTTGACGGGCGGGAGTATCTGTATTTTTCCTGGCTCACAGGAGTAGTCCGTACAGTTGATTGGTTTCGTTCTGACGGAGAGGAACTTCGTGCTGAAGGTTGTGAGTTGCTCCTTGTGTAAACCGGAGTACCTGTTCGTGTTTCATTGCGGTTATAGGAACTATTGACACTCGTAGATGCCGACCTTGCATTCAGACTTCCACTGCCTCTGTCAGATCTGTATAGGGAATTCCTTGAACCATAGTAGGTGTTGGTGGCATAATAGGGAGGATAGTAGTCATTGTATCCGTAACAATAGCAGCAAGGTGAATACCATGGATTGTACCATGAATTATACCATGGGCTGTATCCTCCGTAATAGGGATAACCCCAGCCCCAGCCATAGTCCCAACCCCAATTTGAATAAGGATACCCCCAACCCATTCCATAAGAAAAGGAGGAACCATAATAACCACCATATCCGGCACCGGCACCAAGATAAATATTGACATTTGGCTCATTGCTGTTCTGGTTCCCGGTGGCACCGGATTCGGAATAGGATTCATCAAAATATCCGACGGTTGTGTCCTTGTTGCTGAAGCGGTTGATCCGGCTTGAATAGGAATAATCATTGTAATCATCCTCCAACGTTGAAGAGGCAGGTTTCTGCGATGCAGCTTTATCCGGAGAAGTGATCACCTGGGCACCCTGGTTCGCCGACGGAGCAGGGGTGGTTGTCATTTTCTGAGGCCGGGGGGAGGAATTGTAAACATCATCGTTGACATAGGAAGTGGCTTGCTTCTGAGAAGTGCATGCGCTGATAGTCAAGGTGATAATTGCGATAATCCAGGTTACTGTTTTCATAAGGCGTTCTCTTTTAAATAACTCGTGAATGGTTTGCATTTACAGGATAGGGATAATTTTCGTATTTTTGCAGTTGTAAAATGCGAGGCACAAATTAACAAATCTCATACCAAACTTATAAAATGGCAAAAGATTTTCCAACACGGGCAGAAAATTATGCCCAATGGTACAACGATCTGGTTATTAAAGCTGATTTAGCTGAAAATTCAGCGGTTCGCGGATGTATGGTTATTAAACCTTATGGATATGCCATCTGGGAGCGTATCCAGGCAGTCCTGGATAAGAAATTCAAAGACACCGGACATTCAAATGCCTACTTCCCTATTTTTATCCCAAAATCTTTTTTCAGCAAAGAAGCCAGTCATGTGGAAGGATTTGCCAAAGAGTGCGCTGTTGTTACACATTACCGTCTCAAGAACTCGCCTGATGGAAAAGGAATCATAGTTGATGAAGATGCGAAACTGGAGGAAGAGTTAATTGTACGTCCCACTTCTGAAACCATTATCTGGGATACTTATAAAAACTGGATAAAATCATATCGTGATCTTCCTCTTCTGATCAATCAGTGGGCTAACGTGGTTCGTTGGGAGATGCGGACCCGGTTATTCCTGCGAACAACGGAGTTTCTCTGGCAGGAGGGGCATACTGCCCATGCAACCCGTGAAGAGGCTGTTATTGAGGCAGAAACCATGTTAAACGTATATGCCGACTTTGCCGAAAACTGGATGGCCATTCCGGTTCTTAAGGGAACAAAGTCGCCGGCGGAACGATTTGCCGGTGCCATTGAAACCTATGCCATTGAAGCGTTGATGCAGGATGGAAAGGCACTTCAGACAGGTACATCGCATTTTCTCGGACAAAATTTTGCGAAAGCTTTCGATGTTAAATATCTGAACCGTGAAAATCAGCTTGATTTTGTATGGGCGACCTCCTGGGGCGTTTCTACCCGTTTGATGGGCGCTTTGATTATGTCCCATTCTGATGACCATGGATTGGTTCTTCCTCCGAAATTGGCACCGATCCAGGTTGCCATTGTTCCGGTGTTTAAAACAGCAGAGCAGCTGGCGCTGATTTCTGAGACCGTGCTGCCGATCAAGAAAGCCCTGGAAGAGAAAGGGATAACTGTAAAATATGACAATCGGGATACTCATAAACCCGGCTGGAAATTTACGGAGTATGAGTTTAAGGGAGTACCTCTCCGACTCACTGTTGGTCCTCGGGATATTGAACAGGGAACAATTGAGGTTGCCCGCAGGGATACCCTTGAAAAGGAGGTATTGCAGATAACCGACATTGAAAATAAAATTGTACATCTGCTGGACCAGATTCAGTTAAACCTTTACGACCGTGCGCTCTCTTTCCGCGAAAACAATACCTTCAGGGTGGATACCTGGGATGAGTTTAAAAAAGTACTGGATGAAAAAGGTGGTTTTATTTCTGCCCATTGGGATGGGACGGCTGAAACAGAAGATAAAATCAAAGAAGAAACCAAGGCAACCATCAGGGTTATACCGCTTAACAATCAACCAGAAGCAGGAAAATGCATCTATTCAGGGAAACCATCTGACCAACGGGTGATTTTTGCCCGTGCTTATTGATTTCAGAATGGCAGGATCTGACCTGTTCCGTTAATGGTGGCCTTCAGAACTGCCGGGTTACCGGTATAATAAATATTTCCGATCGATCCGATGGTTGCATCCAGGGCATTGATGGCTTTCACATAACAATCATTTGAACCTTTACTTGTTATATAGGTGTACCCTGTTTTCAGATCTCTGGCATCGTACAATCCATAATCTCCTGCATACACGGAGGTTATGGCACTTATTCCTCTTAACCTGAAATCAACAGTCCCCATGTTCAGGCTAAAGTTGCCCTTCCAGAGATTCAGCGTAAGGTCAATCGTTCCGCAACCACCCCACACTTCAACGGTTAGTGAATCCAATTTAAGTGAGTCGGTGGAGGTAATATCCCCGGAGCCATTGTATCTTATACGCCAGATTTTGCGGGCGGAGATATACACATTGATCGGCTTTTTATAATCCCGAAGCCAATTGCAGGTGTTGGTGTTACCGATGGTTAGCAATCCACCTTCGACATTTGTGGTAATTCCGCCAATGATGTTCCTTCCGGTTTCAACCACCAGTGTGTTTGCCGTATCAGTGGTAAGAATGAGACTTACGTTATCCTGGAGATCAATCTGGTTAAATACCGGAACAATGCGTGACTGTGTGGTCACCTGGCCGCTCGTTGAAACGCATACACCGCCATCTTTGGCACATCCAAAAAGCAGCAAGACCATTGCCATGATTACAATGAAGGGATATTCTGACTGATTATAGGTGTTATCTGATTGTTTTCTTTCCATATTTTACATCGAATTTATAGCCGAGTCCCCAACCAATATAATCAGCCCGTCCCCAGTGTACTTTGAGCATGACAGTGGCGAAAAAATCTTTGGAAAAATTATATTGAAATGCCAGTTTCTCATAAAGCGGTCCATTGCTTTTTTCCTTGCCCCCCAGATAGCATCCGAGATTAAAAATAAAACCTACGCGCGACATTACCAACTGGTATGCTCCATTTAGTCCGGGGCGAATAATGCTATACTTATTGTCGACGGTGACCCCACTCTTTTCCAGGATTTTAAGTTGAGAAGGATCGTAGGAAAAATCAATACCGAACCCAAATTTACTTTTTTTACTGATCCGGAAAAAGGTGTTTTCATACAGATGAAACACGGTAAAATTCTGACCGAATACCGCCTGCATATTTTTATATCCAAGGAGTACACCGATGTTGAATTCCATGGTTTTATAGATGATGGCCTCGTATGGGTCGGTGGGTGCATAAAACCGGTCATCAATGTTTTGATTGGCTTTGAAAGGCCGTAGAGCGACGCCTACATTCAATAATGGTACATTTAATCCATAATTGGGTAGCTTCAGGGAGCCATTTGAAAAATGCTGGAGGCTGATTCCGGTAGTGAATGTTACAAAGTAATTGATCCTGTACCGTGCTTCAAACAAGAGGTTTACTGCAGCATTGAAGTGGGAACCGATGGCCAGATTTTTATAATTGTTGATCCGGTCGAAGGGTTTGGTCAGATATCCAAGGCCGAGAGCAAGCCGGAATCCGACCATCAGATTTTTATGTTTGTAAAGCGGGAAATTGATAAATGGCATAAGGGCATAAGCCTTGCCCAATGAAGGGTTACTGCCCAGCCCCGAATAAAAAAATGTTAACCCGATCAAAGGGTAGTTGTAATCTCGTTCCCATTTATGTTTTCCATACGTTATTTGTTGAATGGTAAATTCAAAAGATGGGAAATGAGCGTTGAATAATTCCATCTCCAGGTGCTGGGCATAAATAAACCCGTAATGCACCTTACCTTCTGCGATCATGTTGGAGGAGAATAATTTATGTTCAAATTGTGCTGATCCTCTTCCGGATAAAAGCATACAGACAAGCAGGATGCCTGTAAAACGCAAATGGGATGTATGGAATACCGATAGTACTTTCAAAAGTGTCATGCTTGAAACAGGTGACAAATTTATCATGAATTGTCCATTTGATGGTACATTCCCTGACAAATCTGAATATTATTAACGCAACAAAGGTGAAATGCTTATTTTTGCGTAAAATATTAATAATGGAAGAAAAAGTTGCCGCCTTTCAAAAACTTCTTGAGATCATGGATGAACTCAGGGCCAAATGCCCCTGGGATAAAAAGCAAACCATCGAATCACTGAGATACCTTACGATAGAAGAGACTTATGAGCTTTCTGAATCAATTATTCAGAAGGACATGGAGTCGGTCAAAAAGGAACTGGGTGACCTGATGCTCCATCTTGTTTTTTATTCCAGGATTGCTTCAGAAACAAATTTATTCGATATCAAAGATGTTATTGAAGGCATTATATCGAAGTTGATCAACCGTCATCCTCATATTTTTGGAGATGTGGTGGTAAAGGATGCGAAAGAAGTCCATGATAATTGGGAACGGATCAAATTACTTGAAAAGGGTAACAAATCGGTACTTTCAGGTGTTCCTACCGGTCTTCCTGCCATGGTAAAGGCTTATAGGATTCAGGAAAAGGCCAGTGGCGTTGGATTTGACTGGGAAAAACCGGAGCAGGTGTGGGAAAAGGTGCTGGAGGAATTGAACGAGTTGAAAGAGATGGTCGAATCAGGGGCATCGCATAAACGGAAAGAGGATGAACTTGGCGATCTTATTTTTGCAATCGTCAACTATGCCAGGTTCATTGATGTTAATCCTGAGGATGCACTTGAACGTACTAACCGGAAATTCATTAAGCGGTTTAAATATCTGGAGGAAAGTGCAAAGGCATTGAATAAACCGCTGCATGATATGAGCCTTGCAGAAATGGATGTATACTGGAATGAAGCGAAGCGCGATGAGTAAAATGTAAGGAGGTTGAGCGATGCAAAACCTTCATGATGGTTCAGCTTCGATCAACCTCCCTGTAAATGCTAATGTTTGCTCAGATAATCGGCAACACCTTCAGCAGTGGCTTTCATACCGGCATCACCTTTGTGCCAGTTGGCCGGACAAACTTCACCATTTTCTTCGAAAAACTGGAGAGCATCCACCATACGGAGCGCTTCGTCAACACTTCTTCCAAGAGGAAGGTCATTTACAACCTGGTGACGCACAATACCCTGCTTGTCAATCAGGAAAAGACCGCGGAAAGCGATCGGGCCACCTTCGAATTCCATGATACCGTCTTCAGTGTATACATATTCACCGGCGAGCACATCGTAATTTGCGGAAATGGTTTTGGACAGATCGGAAACGATAGGGAATTTCACACCTTTGATCCCTCCGTTTTTCAGTTCGGTATTTAACCATGCCCAGTGTGAGAATTTCGAGTCGACTGAACATCCAACAACTGCAACGTTTCTTGCCTCAAACTCAGCCAGTTTATCCTGGAATGCGATGATTTCGGTAGGACAAACAAAGGTGAAATCAAGCGGATAAAAGAAAAAGATTACATGTTTCTTTCCAATGTATTGTGCAAGTGAGAACTTGTCAACAAATTCACCGCCATTGATAACGGCTTCTGCTTCAAATAAAGGAGCTTTTTTTCCAACTAATACTGCCATAAAGATAGGTTTTAGGTTTAATATTTCGAGAGTGCAAAGATAGACATTATTTAGAAACAGTTTTAATAGCCAGGGAAAAATATCAATTATTTAAAGTCGCGGAGATCGAAAGGAAGAGGCTCATTTTTAAGGAAGTCGAACAACGACATTTTCCGGATTTCATAATAAGTTCTCCAGAAAGTCTGAAGCGCTAAATAGTAACTTTTTTCTGTATTGTCTTTGTCAATCTGAGCGTTATTCAATTCAAGGATACTGTTCATTTTCCCAATTAAAAATCTCCCTTTGATTACTTCATAGCTTTTGCGGGCAACGGTATCCGATTTTGCAGCAATTTTAAGTTGGTTCTGCTGCATGTTGAATTCAATCACCTTCAGATAAACATTGCGCTGAAAATCAATGATTTGTTGTTCAGCTTCGTTTTTGGCGATTTCTTCCTGCGATTGTGCCATTTTAATCTGTCCACGGGCGACGCCCCAATCAATGATCGGAATGGTTAATTTGACGGAAACCTGTCGTTGGTCGAGCGGATTAAGATAGGCATCCGGTATAGTTGGTCCCGATTGCTGCAAGCCGATTAAGGCATGGATCTGGGCATCGAATCGCCCGTCGAGTTTGGCAAAGTTTACATCACTGGCTGCTACCAGTAACTTTTTTTTAACATCAAGAGGGGTCGATGAATGCTCGTTTGCCACTGTAACCGCTTTCTGTGGATCTATTTTGAAAAAAACAATGTTGTCGGGAGGCAACAGTACCAGTGGAATGCTATCCTGCAAACGGAGAAATGATTTGAACCGGAACTGTGCATTATCAAGAGCAAGGATGGCATTTTCAACAGCGGCCTGGGATTTCAGGAATGACAGCTCCATGTTGAGAAGTTCATTTTCTGCAATTTTTCCCAGTTGATACCTGCCTTTGGCAATCCTGTAAAGTGTATCAGCATTTGAAAGGTTTATCAGTGCGATCTTTTTTTCAACCTGGGCCTGGAGCAATGAAAAGAAGTAATCTGTTGTAGAGATGGAGATTTGCTCGATTTCTTCAATATATTTTCGTTTGGCAAGGGAATAATTAAGTGGTTTAATTTTTTTATCCCAGCGATAAGGATTGTAGGCGAAAACAGGTTGAGATAATTCAACATTGATCGGATAACTCAGAAATGGTAATTGGTTGAACGAATTAACATTGTTGACACCGCTTAAATAAGAGTTGATTGAAATGGTGCCCCCTGTGATCCCGATTTTTTGGGCCAATGCGAGATTAGCTTGTGCGCTGATGTATTTCGTACTGACATAAGTCTGAGTACCATCTGATTTTAAATAGGGAGTAATTGTTTGATTTATATCCGGTAAGGTGGAGGTAAAACCCAGAGAAGGCAAATATAATGCTCTGAAAGATCTGAATTCCCAGTAACTTTTACGAAACGTTTGTCGGGCATTCAGCGAAGCCGGTGATTGATTTTTTGAAATTTCAATGGCTTCAGAAAGGGTAAGCTGACGGGGGGTGAATTGTCCGAGGGCATAAAAATTGATGCCAAATATAGCTTGAAAAAGAATGAGTAAGGAATATTTGGTAAGCAAGTATTTCTTCATATTATTCATGTCTTAAGGATTCGACCGGATCCTGTGCAGCAGCACGCTGTGATGGCCAATATCCGAAAATAATTCCTACCGAGGCAGAGACTCCGAAGGAAACCATGACAGATAATGGAGATACAATGGTAACGATATCAGTTAGTTCCATTACGATCTTGGAAAGTGCAAGGCCCAGGAAGATTCCGATCAGTCCGCCACTGAGACTCAGTAAAGTGGCCTCCATCAGGAACTGGAGCACAATGTCTCGCTTGGTAGCACCAATTGCCTGGCGGATGCCGATTTCCTTGATTCTTTCCATTACAGAGGCCAGCATGATGTTCATGATGCCGATTCCACCGATCAGCAGCGAGATGCTGGCGATCGCACCCAGCACAATGTTAAAGATATCCCGGGTACGTTGTTCAACCTTCAGAAGCATTTCAGGGACGACCACTTCAACATCCTCAACACCTCCATGACGGCGAACCATCATTCGTTTCAGAATTTCAACAGTGGGCCCAATCTGGGTGCTCTCGTTGACCTGAACAACGATTTTATCAATCTGACTGGTCCCTTTATCAGTTGATGACCCACCGATGTACATTGTACTAAAACCATCAGAATAAACTGATCCGCCAAGCAGGGAAGCGGATGTCACAATGGACCGGTCTTTAAACCGGCGAAGCAGGGTTTGGATTGGTGCATAAATGGAATTATTATAATCGGAAATCCCCAGATTGTCAATGTTTGATTGAGTGACTTCCCGTTTCTTAAGGACACCGATCACCTTCAGCCAGATTGGGCCACATTTAATATCTTTGCCCACCGCATTTTCAGCCGGGAAAAATTTAGATTTCAGCACAGGGCCAATGATACAAACTGCTTTTCCATCTTTGAGTTGCTCTCCGTTGAACATTTGACCTTCCTGCAGTTCAAGTGAAAAAACATCAAAAAAATCGGGTACCACACCAATACATTTTGCAGTGGTTTTAATACCATCCTTGATAATGTCTGTTTCATAAATAACCTCTGGGCTTACCCTTAGCACTGTCGGGATAATTGACTTGATGGCTTCGGCATCTTTAAGGCTAAGTCCGGGGGAGAATTTGCCTTTGTTTTTATCCGAATTCTGTTCGGATGACTGGGTAGTTTGCTCCTCGCTTTTGGCAGAATTATTTTTCTGTTTTTCAGATTTTGGAGTGATCATGATGTTGTTGACCCCCACCAGTTTCATTTGGTCCAGAATTGCTTTTTTCGCCCCATTTCCGATGGCCATCATCGTTATCACGGCGGCAACTCCAAAGATGATGCCCATGGCAGTGAGGATCGATCTGAATTTATTCAGAAATACCGCTTCGAGGGCAATGTTAAAGATATATTTGTAACGTTCCAGCATGATTGAAGTAATTACAGATAACGAATTACGAATTGTTGCATGGTGTTACTTTTTGGGTTTTGCAGGTGGCACAACCTGAATTTTTCCGGAATCTTTTTCTGAGGGTTTCCGGGATTTTACCGTAGCATGTTTTTCCTTATATTTTGTAATGGTTTCCTCCGGAAGCAACTCAGTCTTTAGTTTATCAGCTTTCTCGGGTGGAACCAGGAGCACAATATCCTGTGCCTGAAGTCCGGCCTGGATGATAATTTCATTCTCGTTGGATTGACCGACAATAACCTGCTGCCTGATAACCGAACCGCCATCCTTTTTATAAACAAAAACAAGGGAATCGTTGTTAAAGATGGACTCGATAGGCAAATACAAAACATTGTCAATCACACTGGTGAGAATTACATTTTTTGTAGTCATGGCTGGCCGGAGGATTGAATCAAATTCCTGTACAAGTATCTTGACCTCATAAACTTTGGCATTGCTGCTTTGATTTTGTTCTCCGATATTGGCCACTTCAGTGACTTTGCCGGTGAATTTTTTATCAGGGAAAGCATCAATGCCGACCGTTACTTGCTGGCCGACCTTTACTTTGCTGATATCTATTTCATTGACGTATGTTTTCGAAATCATTTCTCTCAGGTCCGGTAGTTCTGCAACGATGTTGTCGTACATACTGACCTGTCCGCCGATTCCCATTTTTGTGTTATCCCAGCCACGCCTATAATTGACCATTCCGGCTTTTGGTGCAAACACTTTCATATTTTTAAGTGCTTCCTTCATTTGTTCCAGTTTTCGTTGGCCCTGATTAAAGGAAGTGGTTACTTCCTGCATGTTAGCAACCGCTTTCTGGAAACGAAGATTGTAATTTTTTCTGGTCTGGTCCAATGTCCGCTCTGATTTTTCAAGTTCCATTTCAACTTGTCTTTTTGTGGCGGGGGGTTCATATTTTGACTGCTCAAGGATTATTTTTTTTTCTTCGAGGCTATAAGTCAGGTTGATTAAATCATCCCGCAGAGTCCGGAGTTCAAGCGATGTGTCGAGACTGGTTTTGGTGATGGAGGTAGCCAGTTTCTCCTGGTTCAGTTCTTCGTCCTTTATTTTATTTGTCACATCGGAAGGGTCGAGCTGGGCCACATATTGGCCTGAGTCCACAACAGTGCCGTCAGGGATAATGTCCTGGATTTTAACGCTCCATATTCTGAACAGCTGGCCAAGTGCAGGCGGGCCAAGAATTTTGTCTGAACTTTTGGCCATCAGTTCACCGGTGGTCGTTACTTCTATCGGGAAATTACCCTTTTTAACGGTAGCAGTGATTTGGGTGCCAGTGGTATTTTTTCCGAAGAAAAAATAGGCAATGATCGCCAGCAACAACGCAGAGGCGATCAGATAGATGTACTTTTTTCGGGTCATTCTGAAGAAGAATTGGTCAACAGTTATCAGACATCGATATTGGCATATTTTGCATTTTTTTCAATGAATTCCCTTCTGGGTGGAACATCATCCCCCATGAGCATAGAGAAAATACGATCGGCTTCTGTTCCGTTTTCAATGGCCACCTGCCGTAAAGTGCGGAATTCGGGATTCATGGTTGTGCTCCAAAGTTGTTCCGCATTCATCTCTCCAAGACCTTTGTACCTTTGAATGTGTACACCAGTCTCCTTTCCCTGGCTTAATTCAGCAACGATCTGCTGGCGTTCCTCTTCGGTCCAGCAATACCGCTGGGTCGTTCCCCTTTTGATCAGGTAGAGCGGTGGTGTTGCAATGTAGACATGGCCATTCTCTATCAATTCCTTCATGTAGCGGAAAAAGAATGTCAGAATAAGGGTTGCGATATGGCTGCCATCTACATCAGCATCTGTCATAATGACTATTTTGTGATAACGTAACTTCTGGAGGTTTAGTGCTTTGCTATCTTCTTCGGTTCCAATTGTTACGCCCAGGGCAGTAAAGATATTCTTTATTTCTTCACTGTCGAATATTTTATAGGCCATGGCTTTTTCTACGTTGAGAATCTTTCCACGTAAAGGAAGGATAGCCTGAAAACGTCTGTCACGGCCTTGTTTGGCCGTTCCACCTGCGGAGTCGCCCTCCACCAGATATATTTCGCACTGGGCAGGGTCATTTTCAGAACAGTCGGATAGCTTGCCCGGCAAACCTGAACCGGTGAGAACATTTTTACGTTGAACAAGTTCCCGCGCTTTCCGGGCGGCATGACGGGCGGTAGCGGCAAGAATTACCTTATTGACAATGATTCTGGCTTCCTTGGGGTGTTCTTCAAGATAGTTTGTGAGCATCTCGCTGGCGAGCTGGTCAACAACACCCATCACCTCGTTGTTGCCAAGTTTTGTTTTTGTCTGGCCTTCGAACTGGGGTTCCTGCACTTTCACTGAAATAATTGCAGTGAGCCCTTCGCGGAAGTCATCGCCATTGATATCGAATTTCAGTTTTGTCAGCATTCCTGTTTTATCGGCATAACTTTTCAGGGTGCGTGTTAGCGCCCTGCGAAAACCAGCGAGGTGGGTACCTCCTTCATGGGTATTGATGTTGTTTACGTATGCATGAATATTTTCAGAGAAGGATGTGTTGTATTGCATGGCGATTTCAAGTGGAATGTTATTCCGCTCACCTTCCATGCAAATTGGATCAGGGATCAGCTTTTCACGGTTGGCATCCAGGTACAGGAGAAAATCACTGAGGCCCGCTTTTGAGTAAAATGTATCAGAAATGAAATTTCCCTTATCGTCTCTTTCACGTTCATCGGTGATGATGAGGGTAATCCCTTTGTTGAGATATGCCAGTTCACGCAACCGTGAACAAAGGATTTCGTAATCAAATTTTTCAACAATAAATATGGAATTATCCGATTTGAAGGTTACTTCGGTCCCGTTTTGTTCCGTGTCGCCGATCGCTTTAACCGGATAAAGCGGTTTCCCAAAAGCATATTCCTGCTGATAGATTTTCCCACCCCGCTTTACAACAACTTTTAGCAGGGATGACAGGGCGTTTACCACTGAAACACCTACTCCGTGAAGACCTCCGGAAACTTTATATGTATCTTTATCAAATTTACCACCGGCATGAAGTACCGTCATAACCACTTCGAGTGCTGACCTCTTCTCCTTTTCGTGATAATCGGTCGGGATACCGCGGCCATTGTCAGAAACCCTTACGGAGTTATCTTCAAGAATGGTCACTTCAACCCGGTTGCAGTATCCGGCAAGGGCTTCATCAATTGAGTTGTCGACAACTTCATAGACAAGGTGATGAAGTCCCTTTACATTTATATCACCAATGTACATGGCAGGGCGTTTGCGCACTGCTTCCAGTCCTTCCAGTACCTGAATGTTATCAGCCGTATAACTCTGGCTGGCAATTTCTTTTTCTATATCTGTCATTTTCAATTATTTATAATAAAACTACTACAACACAAAGGTACATTTTTTTTCGTTACCGGAAGGTAAGAAAATAGCCGCAAAACGATAGTTTTTATTAACAATTCCCGGTTAAAAACGGAGAAGTTTTTCAAGGATGATTTCAGCGGATTTTCCGTTGCCAAACCCCTGCTGCAAAGGGGCGGTGGGATGGGGGCTTCCGGCAGCCTTTTCAATCAATTCGGGAGCGCTTCCTGTTATGATATTCCAATCATCATGAAGTGTCTCGATCCATTCTGTTTCAGTACGCATCGTGACACATTGTTTTTGAAGAAAATATGCCTCTTTTTGCAATCCGCCGGAATCTGTGAGTACCTTGGTTGCATCCATGGTTAGTTTCATCATCTGGAGGTAACCGACAGGGTCGATGATGTGAACATTTTCAGGTAAGGTGACAGCAGAACGGAGGATTTTGCGTGTACGGGGATGGATGGGCAACACAATTTCTTGTCCCAATCTTGAAAAGGCACGGAAAATATTTCGAAGATTTTCAGGATTGTCGGTGTTTTCAGCACGGTGGATGGTTGCCAGTAAATACTTTTCAGGAATACCGGCTGTCTTGTATTTTTCAGGATCCAGTTCGATCCATTCTTTGTAATATAAAACTGAATCATACATTACATCACCCGTGAAATGGGTGATTCCTGCCAGGCCTTCATTGGCGAGGTTTTTGATGGCCGTATTTGTCGGGGCAAAAAGCAGATCAGAAATACTGTCGGTTACAATGCGGTTGATTTCTTCGGGCATTGCACGATTAAAACTCCTGAGGCCTGCTTCAACATGAGCGACAGGAATATGTAATTTGGTTGATGTAATTGCACCTGCCAGGGTTGAGTTGGTATCCCCATACACAAGGGTCCAATCGGGTTTCTCTTTCAAAAGAACCTTTTCAATACCTTTCAGCATCGATCCTGTTTGCTCAGCATGGCTGCCAGACCCTACTTCGAGGTTATAGTCAGGGATTGGTATATTGAGTTCACGGAAAAAAACATCCGACATGTTTTCATCATAATGCTGGCCGGTGTGAAGGAGGATTTCATGAACAGCAGGGTTGGCACGGATAATCCTTGAAACGGTGGCTGCTTTGATAAATTGAGGACGAGCCCCGACAATTGTGAGGATTTTCATAGCAAATGGTTACAAAAAAAATAACAACAGTTCTGTAAGCAGGATTTTGTTAAATTCTGTCATTTATCTGAGCCTGCCGTCACCAACAGGCTTTAGCGACCTACCCTCCGGCATCGGGCGAGTAACCCTTAACAGCCGGTATACTTGGTCTTTCAACCCATGAGGTTTACCCTTCCCGGTGGTCACCCATCAGGATCGTGGTCTTTTACTCCGCATTTTCACCTTTTCCTGAAGTTACCTGTGAATATGCAGCTTGCTGCATGTTTGCACCGACCACATTCAGGTAGTTATTTTCTGTGGCACGTTCTGTCTCCCGGGCCTTTATATCCCGGGAGCCTTCCCGTTAGGAAGCATGGTACTCTGTGTTGTCCCGACTTTCCTCTGGTATGACGTTACGTGTAACGAACATGCCAGCGACAGAACGAACTGTTGTCCTGGCAAAGATACGAATTATCCGTGAATTGTGTCTACCTTTGCAACCATGAAGGATCTCAGCTATGGCAATGAAGGTAAGTTGATCCTGAAATTTGCCATACCCATGTTACTTGGTAATGTTTTTCAACAACTGTACAACATCGTTGATAGTGTTGTTGTAGGAAAATATATAGGGAAGGCGGCATTGGCAGCAGTCGGGACATCCGGCCCTATTATCTTTCTGCTGGTTTCATTTATAATAGGCGTTACCATGGGCTTTACCATTGTCGTGTCGCAGTTTTTCGGGGCCAAACAACTTGACAATGTTAAAAAAGCAATCAACACCTTGTATATTTTTATGTTTTTCACCTCCATTGTTGTAAGCATCGGAGGGATCATGCTAAGCGGGTTTATCTTCAGGATCATTGACCTTGATCCTGCGATCGTACCGGATGCCACGCTTTTTTTAAACATTTTTTTATCGGGTTTGATCTTTTTGTTCGGATTCAACGGAACCAGTGCCATTTTACGCGGATTAGGGGATTCAAAGACTCCATTGTATTTTTTAATGGGGTCGGTTGGTTTGAATATTGTTCTTGACCTGATTTTTGTACCTGTGTTCCATTGGGGTGTTGCAGGCGTGGCTGTTGCAACCATCATCTCCGAGGCGTGTGCCTTTATTGTCCTGGTTTTTTACCTGAACAAATACCATAACGTGGTGAAATTTTCCTTCCGGAATTTAACTTTTGATCGGGAAATTTTCATGAAAAGTATCAGGATCGGATTGCCTACCGGGTTTCAGCAAACTTTTGTTGCAGCAGGCATGGTCGCACTTTATTGGATTGTCAACCAATTCGGGGTTGATGCCAATGCGGCCTACAGTGCTGCAGGAAGGATTGACAGTTTTGCTGCCATGCCGGCCATGAGTTTTGCTGTGGCGTTATCAACCTTTGTCGGACAAAACATGGGGGCCAACCGTCCCGACCGCGTTAAAGCCGGGCTACGTGCGACATTGATCATGACCAGTGTCATCTCCTTGTTAATTTCCCTGATTACTGTTTTTTTTGGCGAGTTCATGATGCGCATGTTTACCGATGATCCGGTGGTAATAGACCTGGGTGGTGATTATTTACGCATTATTGGTGCATTTTATATTCTTTTTTCGTTGATGTTTGTCATTAACGGTTTACTCCGGGGGGCAGGTGATACACTGATACCAATGTTTATCAGTCTCTTTTCTTTATGGATCATCCGCATTCCTGTTGCCTGGTTTTTAGCAATGAATCCCTCTTTCGGGGTTCATGGAATATGGTGGTCAATTCCGATAGGGTGGTTCTCTGGGGTGGTTCTGTATTATGTTTATTACCGTATGGGGTACTGGAAAAAGAAGGCTGTTGTGAAATATAAAAGTGGTGAGGTGAGTAAGGTTTAAATCACTTTTGAGGTGATTTTATCGAGCACCTGAGCCAGTCTGCCGGTTAATGCTTTTCTTGAATATTTTTCAATTTCCCCGCTGTTAATTGAAAGTAACCCGTTTTTATAGGCTGAATAGTATTGGAGAATATGCAATTTCATGGTTTCAATATCTCCAAAACCTGCCAGAAGGCCTGCTGATGTTTCATGCAGGATAGTTGCTGCATCCCCATCTTCAGGGCCGAGGCATAAAATCGGACGACGCGCTGCCAGATATTCAAAAAACTTGCCGGTCAGGATCATTTTCGAGTTTGGGGTGTTGTTGATGATCAAAAGAAGAATTTGTGATTGTTGCTGGCATTTGATCACCTCATCGTGTGGCATATAATCAATTTTCCTGACAAACCTGCTAAGTCCGAAATTTTCCAGTGAAGAAGTCACACTGAAATCAACCTTGCCAACTAATTTGATTTCCAGATCGTTCCCCAGGTCAGGATGGGAGGCAAGAAGACTATGGATGGCCTCCCAGAGGGTAATCGGATTACGTGAACTAACCAGGGTTCCGATGTGGGCAATGGAGAACTTTTTATCAGGTTGTGGTACCCGGGGATCGAGGTCGTCCATGTCAAACCCATTGGTTATCACTTCGTAGGATCGGTGGAAAATCTTATCAAAATCATCTGCCATGGAATTGCTGATGACTGTAACTGCATCTGCCTCACGCAGTACTGCCATTTCAAGTTCCCGATGTTTTTTATCTGCCGGGGAAGTAAGTTTCAGATCTTTGTAAAAATCGATATTGGTCCAGGGATCGCGAAAGTCGGCCATCCAAGGAAGTTCAAATTGTGATGTCAGTTGCCTGGCTATCAGATGGGTACTGTGCGGGGGGCCGGTGGAGACGATGGCATCCACCGGATGCTCTGCAAGATGCTTTTTCAGGAATTTAACAGAAGGTCTGATCCAGAATTTCCGTGCATCGGGAATGAAAAAATTTCCACGGATCCAAATAGAAATGTTTTCAAGGGTTTTATTCTTTTTTTTCTCCGAAAGAAATGCTGCGTTGATTTTATCTTCTTTTTTCTGACCAAGCAATTTTTTATAAAAATGATATGGCTCCCAGATGGGATATCTCAAAATCTCCAGGTTGACCGGAATATCCTTCAACAGAGAAATGTCGGATTCAGGATATTCGGGATTTTCAGGACAGTAGACAATTGGTTCCCAACCAAAATCACGCAGGTATTTTACGAATTTTAACCATCGCTGTACCCCGGCACCTCCGCTGGGAGGCCAGTAATAACTGATGATCAGGACCTTTTTCATCCCTGGGTTTTCCGGGCTTTCAGAAATTCGAAGGCAGCCATTATTATAACAATGGCAATCAGGATGATTGAACTGATCAACGAAATTTTTTCACCAACCACGAATACAGCAGGTTCAAATTTGAATCTTACTTTATGTTCGCCCGCGGGCAGGACCATGGCACGCAAAACATAATTGGCTCGGAAATAAGGAGTTAACTGGTCGTCCACGTAGGCATTCCAACCTTTGGGATAATAAATTTCAGAGAAAACAGCCAGTCCGTTATTCCTGGTCTGGTACCGGTATAAAAGTTCGTTTGCTGCATATTTCTCAAGGAATATCGTATCAGATGGATCTTTCAGCGGAGTAAAGGATTTTAGGTTTTCTGCAAATGCTTTATCCACAATGGCGACCGCCTTTGGGTTTAAGTTATTCAATGCCTTTATTTCAGCATCGGCATTGTCGGCCAATTGAACATTGCCCACAAACCATGCGTTCCCCAGTGCATTGAGATTCCGAAATGCTGCCGGCTGTTTTTCAGCATTCGGAAGAATTAAATATCTGGTGTTGAGCATATTTAATGCAGGTGTGCTGTCGGTATTCATGCTTTTCGCAAAAGTCTGTATGTCTTTTTGAATTCCATGATCAATGAGTTCCTGATAACGCCGGAGTTTTGCCCCATGATAACCACCGATTGATTTGTGAAAATAGGAGGTGCCAGCATCATTGAAAGTATTGGCAGTGAGGTTAAGAACCCTGAAATCAGGCACGGTATCCGAAAGGATCTGATTATCGGCGGGTGAAGGTTCATAGGGATTTTCGACACGTGACTTTGAGGTAAAACTGTCGTTGCTCAGATAGCGTTTGTTCACCGTAAACATATCAGCCAGAATGAGGACGGTGAGAGCTATGAAGGCGTATTCTTTTTTGAGTTTGTTAAAAAGCAATGCCCAGGTTAGTCCGCCTGCAAGTAAAATAAAGGCAAATGACCTGATGGCATCGATGCTGACGAGCCGTTGGCGTTCTTCACGAATTCCCTGCATCAGCCAGTCAGGAAGCTGGTATTGCTGTTGCATATACCGGTCGCCTGAACCGACGAAATTGAGAAATAACCCGGGAAATATGGCAAAGACGAGGGTTATTCCGGCTGTGATGATGAAGGCAATTTTAAGACCATTAAAGAGTCGTTTCCGATCTTGTGGCTTGTCGCAAATTTCCTTAAGTGCGAGAATTCCGAGCAGGGGTATGGTAAATTCTGCGATGACCAGGATCATCGAAACCGCCCGGAATTTATTGTAACCAGGCAGATAATTCAGGAAAAAATCGGTAAGTGGCATCAGGTTATGTCCCCAGGAAAGCAGAATCGACAGGATGGTGGCGGAAAGCAACCACCATTTTAATGGTCCCTTTACGATGAAAAGCCCGAGCATGAAAAGGAAGATGATGATGGCACCCACGTAGACGGGGCCCGAGGTAAATGGTTGTGCTCCCCAGTAAAGAAATGGCAATGGCTGGCTTGTATACTGACTAATGCTTTCGTCGGGAACGTTGTTTGCCTTCATGGCCTCTGCAATTTTCGAGTTTCCGCTCACCATTGCACTGGAAGATCCACCATAAAAATCGGGTATCAGCAGTGTCATGGTTTCTCCAATGCCATAACTCCATTGTGTTGCATAATCTCTGTCGAGGCCAGATGTTCTGTTTGCCTTTTCAGAGGTGAGTTCAGATTTTCCACGGATGGTGTATTTTCCATATTCCCAGGTGGCCCACAGGCTGGTGATGTTGGTCAGGACTGCGAATACAAGTGCGATGAGGAGAACGCCGACTGCTTTAAAAAATGGTGTTAGTTCTTTGATCCGGATTGCTTCAATAAGTTTAAACAACCCAAAAAGAACGGCAATCATTGCAAGATAATAGGTGATCTGCGGATGGTTTGCCTTAACTTCGATGGATAGAAATATAGCGGTCATAATTCCGCCCCAGAGATATTTTCGCTTCATGGTCAGGATAATCCCGGCCATCACCGGTGCCATATAGGCAATGGCATGGGCTTTTGAGTTGTGCCCTGCCTCAATGATGATGAAAAAATAGGAAGAAAAGGCAAAAGCAGATGCACCTGCTATTGACAACCATGGATCAACGCCAAGGACCAGCAGCAAAATGAAGAACCCCAGAAAGTACAGGAAAACCAGGCCGGCAGGATGCGGTAATCCCAATGACATTGCTTTGTCAACATAACCGATCATGTTTGAGGTGTAGTTTGCAGAGATCTGGTAAGCAGGCATACCTCCAAACATCGAATTTGTCCAAAGGGGTTCCTGTCCGGTTTTGGTCCTGAAATCAACTATTTCCTTAGACATTCCTTTGAAATGGACGATATCACTTTGGTAAATCTTCTTGCCTTCGAGCAGGGGGCTGAAATAGGCGAGGGTAACGACCAGAAAGATCACAATGGCTGCCATGTAAGGCAAAAGCTTTTTAAACTCAATGTTTTTCATGTCAGGGGCTTATGTTGTCAGTGAACGAATAAAAATAAAAAAAGAAGATAAACTGATGTTATCTTCTTTTTTTTTACAAAATTGCGTAAAATTCGGATTGATCCTGTCAATCAAGTAAAGAATTATTATTCTTTGTCCAATTTTTCATCGGAAACAGTCAATTTTTTTCTTCCTTTCGCCCTTCTGGCAGCCAATACTTTGCGTCCGTTGGCAGTAGCCATGCGTTCACGAAAACCATGTTTGTTTTTTCTTTTCCTGTTTGAGGGCTGATATGTTCTCTTTGTCATCTCACATTGTGTTTTGGGTCTGCAAAAGTAAGAAATAAATGTTTATAACCAAAATTAATTTAGTTAAAAAGTTTGTGGTGGTGTTTTTTCTGAAATCACCCCGTCTGGTTATTGTTTAATAAATGATGAACGGTGAATAATTATTTGATTCATAAGAATTTGAAGGCAATAAACACCATTGGGTACATAGTTCAAATCAAGTTGTGTCTCCTCTGACGTCAGGGTTTCTGAAGCCACCATCCTGGCATGAATATCAAATATTTTCAATTGAACTGGTTTGGAAAGCCGATTGAAATCAGAAGCCACCTTCACATTCAATATACTTACAACCGGATTTGGTGTAACCGACACAACCAGAGAAAAACCAGCTGATGGGGGCCACGTCCTATCATTTACCCCAGCAGGCCATTTGCAGCCTGCCGGAGGGATTGGCATGGTAAGATTTGCATAACGGACGGGAGAATAGCCGCATCCATTTTGTGTCCGTACGGCAAAATCAACAACCTGCTCCGGTTTGAATTTTCCAAAACGGCAAAATGTGGTCCCCCCTTCGCGGATAGTTATTCCCGGATCCCAGGTCGAGCCGTTATCAAGACTGAAATCACATCCCAGGAGATTTGGGAGTATGGTGGTTTTTATTGTAAAACCGCAATTGGTGTCAATTTGAGAAGGGATAAAATCATTGCCTGGTATCGGTGGGACTTCTTCTGAAATATAGATGTATGCAGTGTCGTATACGGTATAGCCTGAAGAAAAATGTGTTTCAGCATATATGGGGTATGCCTGGCCTGACTGAATCCCTGGTTTAATCCAGATCAGAAATTTTTCCGGTGGCTGAGGAATGGGGGATGAGATTCTTTGCATTTCAAAAGCCGGCGAAGATATATGATAAACGGCATCCGGGTAATACGGGATTCTGATCGTTTTTACGGTCGTTTCAGGCGAAATGGCATTGGCACATATTTGAAATTGACCGTCACTGATGATGATCTGTGTCGCCTTGTGGTTTATTCTTTTGTACATTCTCACGTAGTCGATCATCATGGCTTGCGGGAAATCGGCAGGGTTTGGAATCCCGGCCTGGTTGCCAACGGTGTTATCCCCGGTATTAAACCGCAGGCAGAAAGGAGCCATTGGCTGATTGTAGTGTTGCGCACCAATACAATATGGAGGTATTTTGGTGAGATCGAGTTCCTTAACAAGATGGTTGTTGACAAACCATTTAACAGACAAGGTATCCCATTCAAGGCCAAAAGTGGTCCAATTGGTGGAAAGATCATAAATCTGGGAGGAATCAGTCAGATAAATGCTATGGTTTTGTGAGACATGAACGCCATTGTAGGTCCAATGGTATGCCCCGTTAAAAATATTGGTGTTCACACCATTGAGCTCAAAAATGTCAATTTCATTCCAGGGGCCAGGTGTTCCCGGGTTTTCGGGAGATCCAATTCCCCAAAGCCAGCAAGCGGCTCCCTGTCCGGTTTTAGTAAACAGTTTCATACGGGTTTCGAGGTATCCCGGGGCATAAAAATAGTAACTTTTAAAGGCCGTATCGCGAACACTCATGGTTTTGATTTCTCCGAAAGAGTAAGGGCAATCAGGCAATTGCGGGTCAATGGTATTGAGTATCCTTGCAGAACCGTTTTCGATCACATTATTCTCCGGATTGATTGCAAATTCACGGAGGCAGCTTCCATACTTATCGTCCCCCGGGGTACTGCGGTTCCATTTTACCGGATCCAGGGAATCAGCTTGAAATTCATCACTGAAAATAAGGTTCCATCCGGGTTTTTCCCGGGGGTTTGGAGATGAAAGTTTTGAAATGCCCATCGACTTGTTTTCCCCGCCATTGAGACAATAAATAATATCCCAGGGAGTGTTTTGTGATACCAGTTTCTGGGTGATCAGGGATAAAAGCATTACCGATAAGAAAATCCATCTGTTCATTTGCACAAAGTTACACAACAATCTGATAAAAAAAAAGAGGCTGTATCGAAGTTCGGTACAGCCTCATGAAAGTAAAAATGGTTTTATTTACTTAACAGGAATGTTTTTCAAGGTTTCGACCAGGAAATCATAGAATTTTTGAACAGTTGCAATGTTAACTTTTTCATCCGGAGAGTGTGGGAACCGGATGGTGGGGCCAAATGAGATCATATCCCAGTTTGGATAGGCACCACCTAAAATTCCGCATTCAAGACCGGCATGGATGGCTGTAATTTTCGGGATGCTGCCATACTTCCTGTTGTACACATCCTGCATGGTTTTTAGGATTGGCGAATCAGGATTGGGCTTCCAGCCCGGATAGCTTCCATCAAATACAGATACAGCACCAGCCAGATCAAACACGCTGCAGATCATTTGTTCCAGTTCATCTTTGGCTGAGTCAACGGAACTGCGCAGGAGGTTCATGATTTTAATAGTGCCTTTTTCGGCTTTGACGATGGCCAGATTGTTGGATGTTTCAACCAGCCCGATCATTTCGTTGCTCATCCGCATTACGCCGTTCGGACAGGCATAAATGGCATTCATGAATTTGACGAGCACAGTTGGGTCGATAATGGTTTTGGGTGTTTCAGCAGCAACTGCCTCAATTTTCAAGGTAGGTTCCACGGCCGAAAGTTCATGTTTGATCTCCTTGGTGAGAGCCGTGAGAAATTCAAGGAAAGCATTCACATTTGCTGTTGGAATGGCCACGTGGGCAAATGCTTCACGTGGAATGGCATTGCGGAGGCTGCCCCCTTCAATCGATGCAACCAGCAGACCATGCTTTTTAAAACCATGATAGAGTACCCGGTTCATGATTTTATTGGCATTGCCCCGGCCAAGATGGATATCCACGCCGCTGTGCCCGCCTTTCAAACCAGTGATGTTGAGCTTATATCCTGTATAATTGCCGGATAAAGGCAATTCTTCGTAAGAAAAGGTATTGTTGCTATTTGTACCTCCGGCACAGCCGATGTAAAGTTCCCCTTCATCCTCAGAATCCATATTCAGCAGGATGTCTCCTTTCAAAACCCCTGGCTTCAGCCCGGTTGCACCTGTCATTCCTGTCTCTTCATCAGAGGTGAAAAGTGCCTCGACGGGACCATGCTGCATATTTGTAGCTTCGAGCACAGCCATGGCAGCGGCAACACCCATCCCATTGTCGGATCCCAGCGTGGTTCCATTTGCACGTACCCATTCGCCATCAACAATGGTTTCGATGGGATCTTTCTCGAAATCATGCACTTTGTCACTGTTTTTTTGAGGAACCATGTCGAGGTGCCCCTGCAGGATTACTCCCTTACGGTTTTCCATGCCGGCAGTTGCAGGTTTACGGATAATCACGTTCCCGACTTCATCCTGGATGGTTTCCAGGCCAAGGTTTTTGCCGAAATTGAAGATAAACTCCCTGATCTGATCTTCTTTTTTGGAAGGACGGGGAATCTGGGTGAGGCTGTAAAAATTTTTCCACAGCGCTTTTGGTTCGAGTTGTAAGATTTCTTTGCTCATGATCAGATTATGTTTAAAAATTATGTAAGTAACGTCAAAATTATCAAATTATTTGGCGAGGGACTCCGTTTCATCCTGAATTTCGCGGAAAGTAATATACCTCTGCTGATACAGCAGTGAGAGGAACTCTGTTACCCTGACTTCTGTTTCCTCAGCTGGTTGCAGTTCTTCGGGAAATTGTTCATTCAGTTTGGCACAGATTTGCGTCACGGTTGAATTTCCATCAATCAAAAGCCATGTGTGTCCTCCGAACAGGTCGAGTTTGATGAAAATGAATTTTTCTTTTGAATTTGGCTGGAAGAGGGCAGCGTTGATCCGATTTTTGAACCGTGGCATCAGAAGGGTTATCTTACCGTCTTCACGCATTTCGTGGCCGAGTTTCCGCACAGGCCTCAAGTCGAGAAAGTTAACTCTCTTTAAGATACTACGGCGCTTGAAAAAATTCATGTACGAGAGAGGATTAATGACCATGATAACCCCTCCCAAAGTCCCTCCCTTTTCGGGGAGGGACTTACTTCCCCTTACCTGCTTGGAAGGGGGCAAAGGGGGCTGGGTTTATTTTACATTCCGGATGCCGGAGGAGCCGGATCATCTGGTTTTCCTGCATTTTTCAACGGTATTTGAATCAGCACATACGCAATAATGGCCAGAACTACAAAACTGATGTAGAAGGTTGGTGTGGTGAAGAAACTGAAATAGTTGTAAAGGAAGATATTGAAAACTGCGAAAATTGCGATAAGGAGTCCCATGAGAGCTTCTCCCGCAATCATCCCGGATGCCAGAAGCACGCCAGTGTTTTCAACCCGTACCTTTTGAGCGGCATTATGGTTTCGTTTTTCAGAGTACATTTCAACAGCGCCTTTGATCAATCCCCCAACAAAAATAGCAAAAGTGGTTTCAATCGGGAGGTACATTCCCACACTGACGAGCATTGGGCTTTTAACCTGCATAAGGATAAATGCCACGCCCATGAGCATACCGGCAATGATCAGTGGCCAGGCCATTTGTCCCTGAACAATGCCTCTCGACAGAATAGCCATCAGGCTGGCCTGTGGGGCAGAAAGGTTTTTACTGCCGAAGCCGCCCTGATACCCGAGGTTTTTACCGCTGGCGATGTCGCCATCATTTAAAAACGCAAGGACGACAAACATTACCGCACCGGCGAGGATTACTCCAAGAATATCGCCAATCTGCATGCGCCATGGCGTACCGCCAAGAATATGCCCGGCTTTCAAATCCTGGAGCATTTCGCCCGCTACTGCTGCAGAAACGCAAACGATAGCTGCAACACCCAGAACGGTAGCAACACCCGCATCACCTTGTACCCCCAGTGCAACCAGGATGAGGGCAGTAACAACCAACGCAGTAAGTGTAAGTCCGCTGATCGGGTTGTTGGAGGATCCCATGATACCTACGAGATAACCGGATACAGAGGCAAAAAAGAAAGCAAGGATGATCATGACCGTTGAAGCAACAACAGCGATGAGGATGTTTGTTTGAAAAATGAAATAGGTTATTCCGAAAGTGAGCACGGCAACGGCGGCGATGCCGACCATGATCCAGCCAAAACTAATATCTTTTTCATTTCTGGGAACATTGTGCTCGATTCCGGAAGCTGCCTTTTTAACATCTTTCACTGAACGGGCGATCCCGGTGGTGAGACTTTTTCTCATTTTAAACAGCGTGAATGCAGCGCTCACCAACATTCCTCCAATGGCGATTGGTCGGATGATATACTTCCAAATCTGGTTTATTTCATAAGAAGGGTTGGTCACTTTGGCCATGGCAGCATCAAATGTCATGGTAGGGTCTTTGGCCATCAGAAAGGCTGCCCAATCCTGAAAGTTGATGCTGGGAATGAGGAAATACATGATCATGGGTGCCATTAAACCCCAGGCAAGGATTCCTCCGCTGAAGTTAAGTGCTCCTAATTTGGGTCCGATGATATAACCAACACCCATATATGCAGGACTAACACCGGGAGAGCTGAGTAACATGCCCCCCTGGCCTGTAAAAACGGTGCCAGTGATCGTTTGTTTGCCGAAAATCACAAATTTTTCCCACAGATATTGAAACAATTGCAGTTCCCCGAGTATTTTGATCAATCCGCCTAATCCCATCGACCAGAAGAGAAATTTCGATCCGCCTGAACCTCCCTGGCCGGCTTTGTGAATTTCAGCAGCAGCAACCGATTCTGGAAAGGGCAGTTCAGCATCTTCTACCATTACACGGCGAAGCAGTGCCACGAACATGATTCCAAGTACCCCGCCGGCTATGAGAATAAGTGATGAGGTGATATAATGGCCTACAGTGAAAAATTCGGACCAGATACCTGAAACGAAAAATGCCGGCAACGTGAAAATGGCACCGGCGGCGACCGATTCGCCAATGGAACCCACCGTACGGATAAAGTTTTCTTCAAGAATGGAACCTTTCATCAACCGCAGGATAGCCATACCAAGTACGGCAGCGGGATACGTAGCGGCAATGGTCATGCCTGCTTTAAGTCCGAGGTAAGCATTGGCAGCGCCTAAGATAACGGCAAAGAAAAGGCCAATGACCAACGCCCGAACGGTAAATTCTTTCATGTTTGTCTCTGCGGAGACGAAAGGAATGAACTTCTTCTGTTCAGCCATAAATACTGATTTTTAGTGGTTAGAATTGTTTGAAAATATGCAGGCTAAATTATGAAAAGTTATGGAGATGGACTAACTTCTTTGTGGTAAAATAATCATCTTTAAAGAAGCCGGCAAGTGACCATGTTTGTGATCTTGCCCTGATTTGGGTTATATCCGCGTCCAGTTCACCTCCGGTCAGGTAGAGGATACCATTTGGAATTTCGTTGAATCCCCTGGAGGTAATAGAATTTTTCACCATTGAAACGAAAAGTGGAAGCCTTGAAACGGCCCGGCCGGTAACGAAATCAAAGGAATTTTTTACTGTTTCAAAACGGGAATTCAAGGTGGTTACATTATCTAATTTCAAGGCTGAAGCAATGGCATCGATTACCTTGATCTTCTTTCCGATTGAATCAACCAGTGTGAAATGTACATCGGGAAACATAGTTGCCAGAGGGATTCCGGGGAAACCTCCTCCTGTTCCGGCATCCATAACCCTGGTTCCTGGTTTGAGCGCAATAATTTTTGCAATCGCCAATGAATGGAGAATGTGGTGGGTTGAAAGTTGCCCGATATCCTTACGGGAGACCACATTGATCATGGTATTCCATTCCAGGTAAAGACTTTCCATCAGGCTAAACTGTTCAAGTTGAACGGGGGTTAAACCCGGGAAATAGGTTTCAGGGTGGGTCATCATAAAATAAAACCGTCCGGAAAAGCAAATGCTGATCCGGACACTTTCAATAAAACCATTCAATAAACAATGTTACTCTTGATTGGGCTCTTCGGCTTCGCCTTCTGATTCACCATCTGCGCCTTTTTTCTTGGCCTTGGCGGCTTTGTGCTTCTCATCAGCTACCCCAACATGCTCCTCAGCTTTTTTCGCCGTTTTCTTGTGGGCTGACTGAACCGTAGGAACTACCTGCTCTTCAACTTCTTTTTTAGCTTTCGGTTCAGCTTTTGCAGCGACAGGTGCCAGGTTTGTCTTTTTTTTGCGTGATCTGCTTACACCGGATGATCCAATAATGATTTTGCCACGCTTCGTTTTTTTATCTCCTTTTCCCATATAATATTGTATTAAAAATTTCTGTCAATTGGCAAAGGTATGAAAAAAATACGAATTACGATTTACGAATTACGATTTATGGTAGTTGTTAGTTTTTTCGAGAAAACCTTGTATAATCAGTTCTGATTTGTTTATTGATTGTCGAAGCCAGTTCAGGAGGATTTCATCCTTCTCAAGGTCAGAGAGTTGCCAGGTAATTCCGGATGATCTGAGCCTGTTGGTAAGGGATTGGATGAATATAGCTGCTGATACACTGATATTCAGGCTTTCGGTAAAGCCAACCATCGGAATCCTGATATAATCATCAGCCATTTCCATTGCACCTGGTGATAAACCTGCCAGTTCTGTACCAAAGATAAGAGCCGTTTTTTGACCAAGTGGCAGTGTTTCAGGGGTAAAGCCATCCTTGTGTGGTGTTGTTGCAACAAGGCGATAGCCCTGGTTTTTCAGGCTTTTATAACATGCAATCGTATTGTCGTCTGTCCCGTTATATTTAATGATGTCAAGCCATTTTGAAGCACCAAGTGCAACATCGGGGTTTACTTCAAGTTTATTGCGGTTTTCAATGATGTGAATGTTCTGGATGCCAAAGCAATCGCAGGTACGTAACACCGCACTGGCATTGTGTGACTGGAAGATGTCCTCAAGTGTAATGGTAAGGTGGCGGGTCCGGAAGCGAATGATTTCCTGAAATTTTTGAAAACGCCCGGCTGTGACAAATTGCTGAAGATGAGCAATCAATTCTTTGGTAGTAGTGGGTGGCAGATCATTGGCCGCGTGCATTTTCCTGTTCTTTAAGAGGTGCAAAAGTAAAAAAAATGAGCGACCGTATCTTATGTTCAGGAAAAAATGTAATTTTGCACCTCCAAATTTCAGAAAACATGGCAAGTAAGCAGGGCACTAAGATTGACAAAACCGAAGAACGTATCGTTGCAGTTGAAGAAGCATTCAGCAAAACCGAACAGTTCATTGAAAAGTATCAGCAGATTATCCTGATCGTAGTTGGTGTAATAATCGTGATCGTACTCGGATTTTTCGGGTTCAAACGTTTTTACCTTGCACCTAAAGAGAAAGATGCACAGGGTCAGATGTTCATGGCAGAAAAATATTTTGAGCAGGATTCATTGAAAAAGGCACTGAACGGTGATGGGCAGTATCTTGGCTTTCTTGCAATTGTTGATGAATTTGGTATGACCAAATCGGCAAACCTTGCTCATTATTATGCTGGTATCTGTTATTTGAAGCTTGGTCAGTTCGATCTTGCCCTTGAGCAGCTCGATAAATTTAGTGCAAAAGATCAACTGATTGGCCCGATGGCCAAAGGTGCCATGGGTGATGCCAATATGGAATTGAAACAGGTTCAGAAAGCAGCCGATTTATATATGGATGCTGCTGAAATGAAGAAAAATGAATTCACATCCCCTTTGTTCCTGATGAAATCTGCTATGGCTTATGACGAACTTGGGAATTTCGAAAAAGCACTCAGCATCTACAAAAGGATCAAGGAAGAATTTCCGCGCTCTTATGAAGGCAGGGAAATTGATAAGTACATTTCCTATACAGAGGGATTGATCAAGAAATAATTACGACTTACGATTTACGATTTGTCCCAAATCCACAGCCTGATTCGTCGGGCTTTTTTTATGATAAAATTTCCCAGGATCATTTTTTTTGGTACACCCGATTTTGCAGTGGCTTCCCTGGAGCAGTTGGTGGTGGCCGGTTATTCCGTTGTTGCAGTTGTTACAGCACCCGACAAGCCAGCCGGCCGGGGATTAAAGGAAAAGGTTTCACCTGTAAAGAAATTTGCTTTAGAGCATGGTATTCCGGTTTTGCAGCCTTTTAATATGAAGGAGCCTAAGTTTGTGGAGCAACTCGAATCTTATTTGCCTGATTTACAGATTGTAATTGCCTTTCGGATGTTACCTGGTATAGTGTGGGCGCTGCCAAAAATGGGGACTTTTAACCTTCACGCATCGTTATTGCCACAATACAGGGGTGCAGCACCAATTAACCGGGCTGTCATGAACGGCGAGCATGAAACGGGTGTTACGACCTTTTTATTGAATGAACAGATCGACACCGGACGGATTCTTTTATCGGAAAAGGTGGAAATCGGGCCAGATGAAACAGCAGGGGAACTGCACGACCGGTTGATGCGGGTGGGTTCCGGTCTTGTAATAGAGACGGTCAGACAAATTGTATCCGGGAAAGTGGATGAAGTTCATCAGGATTCATTGATTGCCGACCCTGCACTGTTGAAATCAGCGCCAAAAATTTTCAATGATGATTGTCGCATAAACTGGAACCAGGATGTGATAACCATCCATAATTTCATTCGCGGACTTAGTCCTCATCCCGGGGCATTCACAGAATTCCAGATGCCGGATGGAGGAAACCAGGTTTTGAAAATTTACAGGAGTATCCCGGAGCAAATTGAACAGCAAGGTTTGCCTGGTAAATTTTATACTGATGGAAAATCTTACCTGAAAGTAGGGACGAAAAATGGATTTATTCATTTAACCGAACTTCAGCTGTCGGGTCGAAAAGTCATGAATAGCGGGGATTTCCTAAGGGGCTTTTCCAGAATATTTACTGAAACCCACGGTAATTAACCGTTTTCAGGTTGGAGATATTAACAAAAATTCCATGTTATCAACATTTTCAACTGTTTTCAAGCTAAAACACTTGACTTTTTTTTCGAATGCCTTATATTTGCAGGGATTATTAATCACGTATTAATTTAAAACGCAAAAAAATGAACAAGGCTCAATTAATCGAAGCAATTAGCAACGATGCTACACTGTCCAAAGTTGAAGCAAAACGCGCTCTGGAGGCTTTTATTGATAATACAAAAAAAGCACTCAGCAAAGGCGAAAGAGTTGCTTTAGTTGATTTCGGCTCATTCTCCGTTTCAAAGAGGGCTGCCCGCAAAGGACGTAATCCTCAGAACGGCAAAGAAATCAAAATTGCTGCAAAGAAAGTTGTGAAATTTAAGGCAGGTGCTGCATTGAACAAAAAAGTTAAGTAAGACTTTCAACTTTCAAAAAAAATAGCCGTTCCGATCAATCGGGGCGGCTATTTTTGTATGTCGGGCATAGTTCTTTGACTGGCAGGGTGTAAGTCCCTGCACACACCGAGTTGATAGGAAGTGTTAGCGAATGGCAAGGGTGTTCACCGTGAGGTGAAATCTGAAGGAAGCCATCAGCAAAATTGGCGTTT
>CAIQUS010000077.1 GCA_903875045.1 uncultured Bacteroidales bacterium | reverse complement strand
AACACCGGCTTACCGGCAACGAACCTTATTGGCAGGATCCAGTTTGATATATCAAAATCCGATCCTGATTATTTGTATGTATTGATTCATAATACCATGCCGGTTTCAGGTGGGATGACTACATGTGCCTACAAATCCATCAACGGTGGCGCCTCATGGTCCCAGATTTCCGAAGGCGTGAATATTGCCGGTGCTGCTGACCAGGGCTGGTACGACCTGTGCATTGCGATCAATCCCCTGGACCCGAATAACGTTTTCATCGGCAATATGGAGTTAAGCAGATCTGTTGACGGCTCTGCTTTTACATTTATCAGGGACCCGAATGCCCCGGGAGGCGGGAACAGTCCGTATGACTCATATACCCATGTTGACCATCACATCATCCGGTTCGCACCTTCCGATCCATCGGTGATGTATGTGGGCTGTGACGGTGGCGTGTTCCGGTCGGGCAACGGAGGCCAGACCTTTCATACTGCCAACAACGGGATCAATTCCATCCAGTTGTATCGTGTTGCTTCGCACAATACCAATCCTGACGTCATTTATGCCGGCTCACAGGATAATGGTTTTTCCTCCACCAAAAACAGGGGTTTGACGTCCTACGCCCTCAACGTATTGTGTGATGGCACGGAATGTTTCATGGATTATTCAAATTCTGACATCATTTTCTTTGCAGCCATTATCGGTCAATTCTTCAGGAGCAGTGATGGCGGCCTGACATGGAAAGAGATCGTGCCACCCCCGGATACCTATGATTCATTGGCTTTCATTGCCCCTTACTGGCAGCACCCAACAAATCCCGACATCATCTACGGCTGCACAAAACAGAGGCTTCGTAAGTCTGTAGATAAGGGCAATACCTGGACATATACAACTTCAACGGGGATCGTAAGCACCCCGATCTATTCAGCGGCACAATCACCGGTGGACCCGGATCATATCATGGTTGCCTCAAGGTACGGCACCACAAGCCTGGTAAGGTCTTCCGACGGAGGATATACCTGGGATGACATCACCGGTAATCCGGGTTCGCTCTCGGGCGGCTTTTTCATGCGTCTGCATGCCGACCCTTTCAACGGGAACACCTTTTACCTGATGAAGAACAGTTATTCAGGCGCATTGCTCCTTAAGACCACCGATTTCGGGACCAGCTGGACGGATCTGACCGCTGACCTTCCTAAAGTTTCGATCAACGACATGTTCATCGATACCGCAAATGCCGGCGTCATTTATATCGGGAATGATTTCGGAGTTTACAAGACTACCAATAGCGGTGGAAGCTGGGCCAGGTTTGGCAATGGACTGCCCTTCATCCCTGTGCTCGATTTCAGCTGCTTCAGCCATTCAGGGACCCGCCTGCTAAGGGTGGCGACCTTCGGAAGAGGTGTTTTTGAGTTTGACCTGAATAAACCCCAGGGCGTGGAAGAAGGCCATTCGGGGCTTACCACCGGTTTGCATGCCTGGCCTAACCCGGTTTCAGGAAGGCTGTGGGTAGATATCCCTGCTCTTGCGCCTGAGCCCTGCACCCTCAGCCTGGTATCGGTCATGGGACCGGAAGTGGCTTCTCTCCCGGTTTACACAACCGGCGTGCAGTTCAGCACCGGCATGGATGTATCCTCCCTCCGGCCCGGGTGCTATCTGTTGGTATTCAAGGGCAACAGGGAACTGCAAACCTGCAGGGTGGTCATTGTGAAGTGAATCATGGACCTATGAATTGTTTCAGATAACGAAATGTCATCCAAAGAATAATCTAAAATGAAACCAAACCTGAACTTTTCGCCCCAATTATTGGCGATTGTATTACTTGCCGGTTTTCTTTTCCTGCTTTCGGGCTGCAAAAAGGAGAATACCCCTCCCGCTCAGCCGAAAGTGACCTGGCAGTATATCGAAACTTATGACCTGCAGAAGCTCAATCATATACTGAATGTGGAACTTGAGGAGTTCCTGACGGGTTCAACCATGCAGGCTTCCGATTTCCAGGGGCAGTTTGCAGTTCCGGCATACCCTGTAAAATTATACCGGGTAACCTATCCTACCGTAGTTCCAGAACTCGGGAAAAGCACGGTGGCTTCAGGTCTGGTGGCCATTCCCGACAACGGCCTGGATTCCATGCCCCTCATCTCCTACCAGCATGGAACTGTTGTGGTCAGGAGTGCCTGCCCTTCCAATCCTGATTCATCCATGGAAACAAAGCTGATGATCGCGCAGTTTGCCTCACAGGGCTATATTGTGATCGGAGCCGATATGATCGGACTGGGAGTTTCAGATCAGCCCCATGCAGATTTTGTCAGGCTCAGCGCTGAACAAGCCTGCATCGATATGCTGAGTGCAGCCGGTCAGGTTCTCAAAGAACAAAAGATCAGGCAAGGGCCTTTGTTCCTGCATGGCTGGTCGCAGGGAGGTTGGGCCACCATGACCTTTCTGAGGAGACTGGAAGCCATGAACATCAGCGTGACGGCTGCATCAACAGCCTGCGCCGCGGCCGACTTTTTCGCCCTGATGGACCGCTGGATCAACAATCCCCAGCCCGGCGATTCTCCGGCTTTGCCGGCTGTGGTTGCCAATTGTCTCTTCGCTTATGAATATTACAACGGGCTGACGGGTCTACCTTCCTCGGCAATCAGGCCCGAATATTTCCAGGCTTCCAATGACCTTTACGGGTGGAAGATGGATATAATCACCTTCCTCACACAAACGACCATAAATGTCAGCGAGTTACTGCGTCCGGAGTTCATGGCCACCGGAAATACCGGAAGCGCTCCATTCTGGCAAGTGCTCGAGCAGGCCCAGGCTTACCGCTGGCGCTGCCAGGCCCCCCTGAGAATGTATTATGGCGAGGCCGATGTGATCATCCCGGTATATCTCTCCACGCTGCCGGCAGCTTATCAGAATCAATTGGGCTGCAATACCATTGCCATTTCGGCAGGAGCCATAGCTGATCACAGTTCCACCTACGTTTACTCCCTCATTCATGTAAAACCATGGTTTGATGAATTACTAAATAAATAATTATCTACAAACAAGGAAAAACCCATGAAAACAAGGATGAAATACATCAGTATAACGCTGATATACAGATGTATAGTAGCAATTGGACTTGTAGTGCTTCTGGCCGGTGGCTGTAAAAAAGATGAACCGCAGCCAACTCAACCCTCCCAGGAATTGTTCTGGGTGACCAACAAAGGCTCTCAAATGCCCGTCCTGATGACCGGCAACAAAGGGAGCGCCTCCATCGTGCTGTTTATTCACGGAGGCCCGGGATCATCTTCAATAGAGATCGCCGGGATATACTCAGGAAATTCCCCGTCAAATCTGACGGATAACTTTTTATTGGCCAGTTGGGACCAGCGGTATGCCGGATATTCCATCAATCCTGATCCGATAGACTGGTCGATGGTCAATGTTGACCAGTACGCTGAAGATTGCGCCATGGTGACCGACCAGTTGAAGATACGGTTTCCCGGCAAAAAAATCATTGTTGCCGGACATAGCTGGGGTGGCGCCGTGCTTACAAAATTTATTTCAAATTCAGCATACCAGGACCGGTACGATGGCTGGGTGACGGCCGAAGGCATGGTAAATGGCTTTGAACTTGCAAACGCCATGCTTAGTTACTCCAGTCGCAGATGTAATGAGTTGATCGCCGAAGGAAAAATTCAGTACGCTGACACTCTTGCCTACCTCAATTCGGTGACATTAGACCCGGTGGCTTATGACATGCCAACCTTTTTAAGGTTGCAAATGTCAGCCATCTCCCTGGCGATACCAGGCGAAAAACCACTTGATCCTGAGGTTCTCAGCCGGTGCGCTCAATTGGAAAAAAGTGTATTCCCTGACAGCGCCGACCAGGTCAGGAAAATTAACAACGCAGGTTCACCGGTTAACCTTGAAATATTTTACAACCAGATCTATTTTATAAACAGCAACGCCTCTTATGTCAATATCAGCAAACCGGGATTAATTATCTGGGGGGAGAATGATTGTGTCGTTCCTGTTGATGCTGCTTATCCTTTTACCGGCAGGCTGAGTTCACTTGGAAAAACCTTTCAGTTCAAACTGTATCCCGATTGCTGGCACACCCCGATGTTCAGCAACAGTGAGCAATATATCAGTGACATTAAGAATTTTGTTGACGGATTATGAAAAAAAGATCCTTATTGACGGATTTTAACTTGATCCTTTGCATCATTGCAATCTTTTCGTGCAAGAATGAGCATAGCGTTGATCCCAACCAACCCGCCATCGACCAAATGAAAGCCGTTACCTATTCTATCTTTGCCAACACCGAGGTTCCTGGAATTATCGCGCTGGTTGCAGATCATAAACGTGGGTTCAACTGGCTGTATACTGCCGGAGTCAGCGACAAGATAAGGAAAGCTCCGATGGATAGCAACTACAAATTCAGGAGTTGAAAGCAATAGCCTCATACGCGTTTTCGCGTGTTTGTGCGATTTTTTTTCTGAAATAAGCAAAAAATGTACTCAAATCTTTCCTTGAAAATTATTTCTTCAAAAATAAAATGATTTTTTTATTTTCATTTCCAGATAAATAGCCTTTAGAATCACGCTATTTCAAATATCAGGTTATTTCTGGCACATCCTTTGGTTAATTCCGCCGACCACTTCCTCCTCCATTTCAATGGCGCCACCGGCGTGGATGATTTGCAGTCAGCCAATGGAAATATCCGGGTGAATGACCACACGGTAAACATCGCGGCTCCTGCTTCTGCCGGAGAAAATGCCCTGGTGGAAATTTTCAGCATGTCGGGGCAGCGGGCATACAGCCAGCAGATTACCCTGGGAAAACTTACGCAGATTCAGGTGAATCTCAGCGGAATATATATCATCAGGGTTACATTCTCAAAAGATGTGATGGTGAAAAAAGGGTTTTTTAGGTAGGAGGTTGGGGATCAGAGACCCCTCCCCGACCCTCCCCTGGGAGGGGAGGGAGGGGACCCCTCCCTGGTCCTCCCCTGAGAGGGGAGGGAATAAATTGAATTTATAACCTTTAGCACAAGATATCATGAAAAAAGCAATCTTTATCCTTCTGTTTTTGACCAGTTCCTCAGTTACTATTCTGGCGCAGGCACCTCCGCCTCCCCCTGCTTCGGCGAACCAGGGTGGCAACGGACCCGTTGGCGGAGGCGGAGCCCCCATCGATGGCGGGCTGGTTACTGCACTTGTCTTGGTGGCAGGCTTCGGCGCATGGAAATTATTGAAAGCATCGCAAAAAAGAGAATTCCGCCCCCGTTCCGCCGGAAGTTAAGGCAGGTCAACCCAAAATGTACTTCCCTGTCCAACAACACTCTCAACCCCGACCGTCCCTTCCATGGCATCCACAATTTTTTTAACAATCGCCAATCCGAGACCGGCACCCTCAATATGGGTTTTTTCTACTCCGATCCGTTCGAAGGGCTTGAAAAGCCGGGACATTTCTTCAGAAGGGATCCCATACCCGGTATCTTCTACCGAAATCCGGACAGAAAAAGGTCCTTTATCGTCAGAGGACGGCATTTCGGTGATAATCCGAATGGAACCACCCTCCCTGTTGTACTTCACCGCGTTATTGAGTAAGTTCAATAATACCTGTTTCAACCTTTTGCGGTCGGCCATAATAAACAGCTGATTGGCAGGTGAATTTTCAAGTTCCAGTTTAATTTGCCGGGCGTTTGCAAGAGGCTGAACCGTTTCCATCGTTTCGGAAATAAAGCTGATCAAATGAACTGGCTCGGGCATCAGAACCAGCCGCCCTGATTCGATCCTTGATATATCGAGTACTTCATCGATTAAATTGAGCAGATGCCTGCCACTCATTAAAATCTGATTAACATTTTTCTGTTGTTTAGGGTTAAGCTCTCCCATATTCATCAACTGGGCAAACCCAAGTATTGAATTCATCGGAGTGCGAAGCTCATGGCTCATGCGGGAGAGAAATTCGCTTTTTGCCTTATTTGCTTTATCTGCTGCGTTCTTCGCCTCTATGATCTCTTTTTCTACCTGTTTACGCTCTGTGATATCTGAAATAAATCCATGCCATAGCACACTGCCCTTGTCTTCAGCCTGTGGCATTGCGTTGCCAATGATCCATCGCTCGGTACCGTCGTCAAATTTAACGCGGAACTCATGCAGCCAAAGTGTAAGATTTATTGCTGAGGCATGAATGGATGCAACAACTTCACCAAGATCATCCGGGTGTATCCTGGAAAAAAGGATGAATGCATCATCGAGAATATCTTCCGGATTAACCCTGAAAATGTCTTTTACACCCTGGCTGGCAAAAGGGAAACAGGAACTTCCGTCAGAACGCATCAGGTACTGATAAACCAAACCGGGTACCCTGTCGGCAATTTTGTTCAGACGATCCAGAGATTCCTGCAAGGCATTCGAAGCTTTCACCCGTTCATTGATTTCAATCTGGAGGTTGGCATTCGACTCGGCCAGTTGAACAGTTCTTTGTTCAATCCGGGACTCAAGATTTGTATTCAGATCGCGTAGTTTAAATTCAGTTTCCTTCCGGTTGGTAATATCTCTGACCAGTGCCAACACTTTGTTCATGCCGAGCGGCATCACCCTGGCTTCATAATAACTTGTTAAATATTCTTTAACGATGGTATATTCATAGGTTACCAGTTTGTTTTGCCGGAGGCATTGCTCAATATTTTCCAGATGAAAAGCTGCGGTTCCTTTATCAAACACTTGTCTGATGTTGATGCCAATGATCTGATTCACCGGAACAATCAATGATTCAGGATCAGAACTGTAGACCTCGGTGTATGTTCCTTCCTGATCGAGCACAAAAATTAAATCGGGCATTGCGCCCACAATGGCAGAGAGCCGTTCATTCTGCTGTTTGATTTTTTCGTCTGCCTCCTTTTTTTCTGTGATATCAATATTAACGCCCTTTAATCCCGTCATGGATTCTCCATTATAAACCGGCACCACATTATTTTGAAGCCATTTAACTTTCCCGTCTGGCAGCACAATGCGAAGATCAGCAATTTTAGTTTCATCCTTGAAATATGCGCTTTGTTTCAGATAATGAACGATTTTCTTATCATCCGGGTGAACCAAACTATAAAAGTATTCATACAAATCACCCTCATAATCAAATGTTTGCAGGCCAAGTAATGCATAATAGTGCTTCGAACATGTTAATTTGCCCGTAATGAAATTATATTCCCAGCTGCCCATCTTTGCTATTTCCTGGGCATTGCTCAGATTCTCCTCGCTTTGCTTCAGGGTTACCGCGTCCTTTTTCCGGTCAGTGATGTCACGAACGATAAAAACCATGCTGGCAGGTACCCCATCATGATTTCTGATAAATTCACCATTCACCTCAACGTCAAAAACGCTGCCATCAAGTCGTATTGCACGGTATTCATTAGGTTTACCCACATTGCCCTGATGCATCCGGCCGATATCAACCAGAGCCTTTTCACGATCCGCCGGCAGGATGAACTCAATGATGGACCTGCCTTTAATGTCCTCCAGGCTATGGTATCCAAACATTTTCCAGCCACTGGGCGAGGCCATCATGACATATCCTTCCATGTCGGTGATGGTAATGTAATCAGGTGAAGCATTCAAAATAGCCCGGTAAAGTGTTTCACTCTCGACCAGGGCTTTTTCGGTCTGCTTGCGGTCAGTGATGTCATTGATGCTGGAAAAAATATATCTTTCCTGTTTGATCCAGATGATCTGTCCGGAATACAACCCGGTAAGAATTTCACCTGACTTCTTATGGAACTGAAACTCCTCCCCTATTATTTCTTTGCCTTCCATCAGGGGCACGACTACCTTTTGTCTGTCATCTTTATTGACCCACAGGTTCAGGTTGAATGAAGTGTCATTCAGGGCTTCTTCGCGGCTGAATCCGGTGATGGCACAAAAGGAATTATTCACATCCATGACCTTTCCGTCACTGAGTCGGGAGATAATTATCGCGTAAGGGGAGGTTTGAAATGCCTTGGAGTACTTATCCTCACTTTCAAACAAAAAACTGTCAGATTGTTTATTCTCTATGAAATTGCAGCAATCCTCACTCTGAGGCAGATCTTCCTCTCGATTCTTTCTGCCGGTGATGTCAACCAATGTAACGAGGCAGGCATCACCCTTGCGGGTAAGAATGCCTGTCAGGTGAATAAATGCAGGCGAACCGGAGATTGTCAGGATGGTTATTTCGCAGGATTCCCTGGCTTTGGTTTTAAATGCCAGTTCAAGGAAATGATGAAAAACCGGACGAGTATCCTCTGAAACAAAAATATCGAACCTGTTGTTTATCAGATTGGCGTGTTCCCGTCCAAGCATCTGAGCGCCGGTATGGTTGTGCTCTGTAATTTCGCTGCCCCGGGAAAGGGTAAAATAGCCCGATGGCGCAAAATCATACAACTCCCTGTACCTTTCAATGGCATGATCCGCCTTTTGCTGCAGTTTGTCCGCCTCGGATTTTTTACCGGAATGTTTCATTATTGTTTCATTTTTCTTAATAATTCAATAGTTGAGCCCCTCCGAAAAGTCGGTCATTCTTCAAATCACCATTTAAAAAAACGTTAAACCGCAAAGGACGCAATGAAAACGCAAAGAGCCGCAGAGATAACTCACAGATAACTATAACTTTGCGGCCATCTGCAGTTAAATTATTTGTTATCAGGATTTTCGGTATGTCCTCATAGTTGTTTCCCCAAAAAAAATATTCTCCTTAGCAAATCTAAGAAAATTAGTAAACACTACCTTATTTTAAACATGCTCTCAATCAATATAAAGCTTATACAAAGCATGGCTTTACAGATAATCCAATAACTTTATTACTTTTACCGTGATTATCGTTTTGGATAAAAAAAGGCTCACCTCATTTTCTACATACCATGTTTTTCACAACGCTGCGTGTTACGGAAACCATTTTTGCCTTTGCCCTGGTGGTGTTGCTGGTCGTGGTTTTAAAGAAGAAGAATGTTGTTTCTGCAGGCGATCTGAAGTCATACTCAAAGCTAATGACAAAGGCTATTCTGCCCGCAGTCATTTTTTTACAACTTTCGCAGAACCCGGTTAACGGTTATCAGTTTATCCTTGTGCTTATCATGTTTACAGCCGGGTTGATCAGCATGGTGATCACCTGGACAGCAGGAGTTCTCATGCGGCTCCGTAAAGAAACACTCGGCATGCTGATCATCACTTCCACTTTCGGATCATCGGCACTGATCGGTTATCCCCTGATCCAGTTTGCATTTCCGGATAACCAGGTTGCGATGACGGATGCCATTCTTATCAGTGAACTCGGGGTGGGTGTCCCTATATTTACTTTATGCCCCATCGTGGCCTCCTATTACGGTTCGGGAGGCTCAGGGCTCAATTCAATGCTGAAAACATTGCTTGACTATGTGAAGTCTCCTATATTCATCTCCATTATTGCAGGCATTGTTATTTCACATTTCCAGGGGATTGTAAACACCCCCTTACTGGCTCCTTTCTGGGAGTCGCTCCGGATGATCCAGGGAACGCTGACGGTTATGGCCTGCCTGATCCTTGGCCTCCAGTTAAAATTCAGTTCGGTCCGCAAAATACTGCCCCTTTTTCTCGTTTCGTCCATTATCCAGATGGGAATCCAACCAATTCTGGCTGGTTTTGGCGCTGATTTAATGCATGTTAACCTCATTGACAAACAGGTACTGATCCTCATCGCCGCCATGCCCTCCGCTGTGTTGGGCACGGTGTTCGCCACCCAATACAATTGTGATGCAGAATCAGCATCCGAACTTGTTTTCCTCAATATCATGGTCAGCCTGGTTGGCATACCCATCGTTTACTACACCATGTTTCACTGATTTCTCATTATTTCTCCAAGCTTTTCCAAGCTATCTCCCAGCTTCTCCAAACTATGTCCCATCTTATCCAAGCTATGTCCCAGCTTCTCCAGGCTATGTCCCAGCTTCTCCGAGCCATGTCCCAACTTCTCCAGGCTACATCCAAGCTAGGTCCGTGGGTTCTCCCTTTATGGACCTAATAAGCGTTAAGTAAGCACCAAGCTTTGTCCAGGAAGTCGGATAGAAAAAATCAACAAACGAAAAAGGCAAGTTATTTATTCATCCTAAGTATGAGGTTTCAAAAGTGTTTTTTTGTTACTTTGCCATTGGTTTGTTTCCGAACCAAAATTAGGATTTTGTTGTAACGCGATTAGCAGGAATGAAATTTACCGGATTCTCTTTTTTAGCCTCAGCACTTTTATTTGGTTTTTTGTGGTCCTGTCAATCGAGGATGAATGATGAAAATTCGCGCAACAATTCAAAATTATTAAAGATTGCCGATTCATTATACCAGTTTAACCCCGGCGGCGCCGACTCTGTTTACCGGGTTGTTCTGAAGGACAGCGCCAGCCTTGACCCGCGAAACTATGCAGATACCCTGCTGGGACTATCGCAGATTTATTCTAACCAGAGTGCTTTTGATACCGCTGTTTACATGATCGGCAAAGCCTCTAAAATTGCTGATCACATCCAGGATACCGTGCTGTTGATGGAATGTTTCCTGTTGCGCGGAAACCTGTATCTCAATCTTGGCGAGTTTGATCAATCCAGGCAGTGTTTTGACAAAGGTCTGGCACTGGCAGTGAGATCTAATGACATCGAAAACCAGTACCATTTTAACCTAAATTTGGAGATAAGTATACTCCCCTACATTCGAATTTTGTCCTAAATTTGCTTCTGCAATTTGGAATTCAATCTCCAACCCAATTTATTTAAACGGGGTTGCCAGGGAGATTTTTCTTTCGCCCGATGCCCAACAAATAATTAGCTGCAACGTCTGAAGAATTCTGTAAAAAATAAAAAGTCCTCTATTGAGCCAGAAGGGTTCAGTATAGAAAATAAGGCTGATTTTGAACGTCTCTTTCGTTCACAATACAGTTCACTTTGCGGTTATGCCAATTCTTTTCTGAAGGATCCCGATACTTCGGAAGAAATTGTTCAGGAAGTGATGTTCAAAGTTTGGACCAACAGGAATTCCTTACAAATCACAGGTTCCATTGCAGGTTATCTCCTTCGCGCTGTACGAAATAGTTGTTTGAACCATCTTAAACACCTTGATGTACGTGAAGACTACAGAGTAAGGCAGGAAACCCTGGGTCAGGATTCGGGCCGTTCACCGGAAGAGCTGATGATCGTTTCTGAACTGGAGAAGAAGATCAGGGAAGCAATTGATGATCTTCCCCTGGAACGTAAAAAGGTCTTTATTCTGAGTCGGTATAGTGGCCTGTCTTATGCAGAGATAGCCGCCGAACTTGAAATATCTGTGAAAACGGTGGAAAACCAGATGGGGAAAGCGCTGAAAACGCTTCGGGAGGAACTATCAGAATACTTACCCTGGCTAACCCTGTTTTTTTTCAACCTATTTAAAAATTAACAGGTGATATGGATGTAAACTCGAAACGGGATAAATAAAGTACATTGATAAAAATCCAAGTCCCAAATCACAAGCTCCAAATCCCAGGGGGTAAACCAAAAAAAAGCATCGGAAAGAATCATTCTTTCTCGAGGCAGAATAGGGGTAGAAGGCTTTCGGGTTGTCATTAGTTTGATGGATTATGAATTAAAACACAATGGATATCGACGATCATTTACTATTACAGTACCTTCTTGGAAATACGGACGAAACGGTCCGGACCTCTGTGAGAGAATGGCTTGAAGCAGACGGCAGGAACAGGAAACATCTTGACCAGCTTGAAGCATTATGGCTGGAGACAGGCAAACTTGATCCTCCACCCCTGCCGGTTGACCTGCAAAAAGCGTGGGAGCGGCTATCGCTCCGGATCGATGATCATGAATCAGAACGAACTGTCCGGATTAAGAAATTCCAAGGCATGAATTATCTGAAGTATGCCTTGAGTGCTGCTGCACTGGTTCTTATTGTTTTTGGGATTTATTCCGTCATAAAAACCCTCACCGTCAAGTTAAAGGATATGGAGATCGTATCAGCAGCAACGGTTTTGCATGACACTTTGCCTGATGGTTCACGCATCACGCTCAACAAACAATCGAAACTTACATATTCCGGTGGCTTTCACGATGGGAAACGATTGGTTAACCTTACCGGTGAAGGACTTTTTGAAGTGTCGAAAGATCCTTCAAAACCATTCGTAGTTGATGCCGGTCAGGCAAAAATAAAAGTGCTGGGAACAGTGTTCAATGTTTCTGCCTATCCTGGTAAAAACACAGAGGTGACGGTGAACGAAGGCCGGGTGCTATTCTTCACCATCGGATCCATTAAAGGTGATACTTTATCGATTGTACTTGAAGCAGGGATGTCGGGTGTGCTCGAACAAGGAACGTTGCAACCGAAAATTGTTGACAACCCGCTTCCCGACAAGTTGTTTTGGGTCAATCATCATCTCGATTTCAACGGAACTCCCCTTTCGGAGGTGTTTGAGTTGCTGGAAAAATACTATCAGGTGAAGATTTCGGTGAGCACGCCAGATATACGCAACTGCCGGCTCTCTGCTTCCTTCGTAAATGAGCCTGTAAGCCGCATTATAACAGTCGTTGCTGAATCCTTCGGACTTGAAATATCTGTTGACGGTAATAAATATTTTTTGAGTGGAAATGGGTGCATCAAAGGGAATAATTAGACTGGGGGTCATACTTTTCATTTTGCTTGTTCAGCCCTTGCTGCTTTTCCCGCAAGGAGGAGGTTTTCTTTCCCGGAAAATCAATCTTGCTATACCCCAATGCAGTCTGGAGGTTGCCCTTCGGGAGATCGGAAAAGCCGCCGGTTTCCGTTTTTCCTATGATGCCGATCTGATACCTGGCAAGCGCCTGGTAACCCTGAAAGCAAATAATACCCAGGTGAGCGCCTTATTGAAAGAGATCCTTGGAAAGAATATCCGTCCCAGTGAAATCGGGAATCATGTTATTTTGATCAGGAACAGGTCTGTTTCATCCGAAAAAAAACCTTTTCCGAATATTGTTGTCACGGGAACCATCCAGGATGCCTTCAATCATAATCCACTCAAGGATGCAACTGTATTTGAAGTCGAGAATAAAAGATCTGCCATCTCGGCAGAAAATGGGAAATATACCCTGGTCATACCAACAGGGAAGATCGTAAGAAGCCTCAATTTTTGCAAATCAGGCTATTCAGATACCGTCATCTTTATCAACCAGGTTGCAGCATCTCAGCTCAATGTCATGCTGCGCCCGTTACTGGAAATGATACCCAGGTTGAATACAAGATCCGGATTGGTGGTGGCAACAAACATCGACAGCCTTAAAATTGTCAAATGGATCGTACCAGGTGTAACTACCTTAAATGCACAAAATCTCAACGTCCGTACCTCCCGGACCTTACAGGCTTCCATCATTCCCTACATTGGCACAAACTGGCGGGTGACCGGCTCCATCACAAACCGGGTTTCCCTGAACCTCCTTGCCGGATATACCGGCGGCTTAAAGGGTTTTGAACTGGGCGGATTGCTGAACATCACCAGGAAGGAAATGAGGGGAGTGCAGATTGGCGGGATGGGCAACATCGTTGGAGGAAAGGCAAAAGGTGTGCAGATCGCGGGATTGTTCAATTATGATCCGGGAAGTTTTGAAGGGGTTCAGTTCGCCGGCGTGTGCAATTACACTCCTGATTCTGTCCGTGGTTCGCAGTTTAGCCTGATGACAAATATTGCCACAGGCCATTGCAACAGCACTCAAATTTCGTTGCTGCTTAATCTGGCCTCCCGGGATGTCAGGAAAATGCAGGCCTGCGGTTTGGTAAATTACGCTCGGAACGTTGATGGAATTCAGTTTGCAGGTTTGCTCAACATTGCCAGGGATCACAATGACGGCATTCAGATTGCCGGACTCGTCAATTATGCAACGATCGTGAACGGGCTGCAGATTGGCCTGATCAACATTTCCAATACGTCCGAAAAAGGTGTTCCCATCGGGGTCTTCAGCTATGTGCAGGAAGGATACCATTCGATCGAAGTTTCAGGGAACGAGATTTTTTATGGCAATGTCGCCTTTAAATCAGGTACCAGGTGGTTTTATAATTTTGTGCAGTTTGGTATGGGCAGTGATTATAAACTACAGGGCTCGTACGGGATTGGAACGAACTTTACCTTGAAGAAAAAACTGTCGCTTGGCATCGATGTTTCAGCAGGTTTCGTCTACCACCCCACCGATACCATTTACCATGGCCTGTTATTGAAACTCAGCCCTGCGCTGGAATATCGTTTTATGAAACACTTTGCAATGTTTATAGGCCCTGCATGCAATTTCTTTCTATTCTCAAAAGGCAAGCCCAGTGCAACTCCCCGAGGTTTGTCAACATACGATTTCTATTTCAAATCCACTGAAAACGCCAGCATTCAGATGTGGCTGGGCGGCACATTGGGTGTCAGGCTTTGAAAGATTGCACTTCAAACTAAAAGTTTTTGTTCAAACTGATTTTAGCACCCTGGAAACCTGCTACTTCTTCCCCTCCATCCATTCATCCACCACCTGCAAAAACATGTTGATATCCAGTGGCTTTGTTAAATAATCCCTGGCGCCGGCCATCAATAACTTGTTAATCTGATGTGGCATGGCATCAGCGGTTAAAATTACAACCGGGATCGATTTTGTTACCTCATCCGTTAAAAGGTTCGTTAAAACCTCGCTGCCATCTATGTCGGGCAAATCGAGATCAAGCAATATTAAACCAGGCAGATGATCGGCTGCCAGTTGAACCGCAGTATTTCCATACACGGATGTGATCAGCCCTACCTCAGGGCGATGATTTCGGATGATCTCCTCCACCAGCTCGGCATTCTGGATATTGTCTTCGATATACAGGATGGTCCCGGAATTTCCACTTATCGGTGTGAAGGCAATCTCATTTGGGGGACCGTCAGGGGCTGCTGCCGGATTCAGGTTGTTTTCCTGCAGATTATGACGGTTCACGGTTTTTTCAGTGGCTGGCAGGTCAATCCAAAAGGTGCTTCCTTCACCAACAGTACTCTCAACCCCAACAGCTCCTTTTAGGGCATCCATGTTTTTTTTAACAACAGCCAGTCCGAGACCGGTACCTTCAATTTGGGTCTTTTCGGCACCCACCCGTTCGAAAGGGATAAAAATTTTCGGGATATTGTCGGGATGTATTCCCAAACCTGTATCCGTTACTGAAATCCGGACAGCAGCAATACCTCCGTCATCAAGTGGCAGTGTCGTCGTTTTAATAAAAACGGAACCTCCCGGCAGGTTATACTTAACAGCATTGTTCAACAAATTTATCAATACCTGTTTCAGCAGTTTCTTGTCGGACATGACACAAAGCTGATTTACCGGTGAATTTTCAAGTATAAGTTTCAGCTCCCTGGCATGGGCGAGAGGCATTACCGAGTCCATTATTTCCGTAATAATGCCGCCGACAAGAATAGGTTCAGGTACAAGTGTGATCTTCCCTGATTCGATGCGTGATATGTCGAGTACATCATCGATCAGATCGAGTAGATGTTTTCCGCTGGTTAAAATATGGTTGACCCTTTTCTTCTGCCCCGGATTGAGTTCCCCCATGTTCATCAATTGTGCAAAGCCAAGGATCGAATTCATGGGCGTACGCAATTCGTGGCTCATGCGGGAGAGGAATTCGCTTTTTGCAAGATTTGCCTTCTCCGCCTCCTGCTTCGCCTGGTTCATTTTTTCTTCCGCCTGCTTCCGTTCAGTGATATCGACCATCATAGATAGGAAACAGATATCTTTCCCAATATAAATGGTATCAGCAGAAAATAAACCAAATCTGATTTCACCGGATTTGGTCCGGACTTTTACTTCAACCTCTCTGACGGGGCTGTTGCTGTCTAATTTTGCTATAAGAGAATTACTTAATCCGGGATCATCAAAAAAACCAAGACTGCCCGATGTATCTCCGATTACCTCCTCACGCGTATAACCCAATGTTTTTAAAAAGCAATCATTAACCTCCATAAACATACCATCGCTGGTGGTAATTGCCATCAATGTCGAGTTTGTCTGGAAAGCTTTTGAAAACTTCTCCTCCGACAGTTTGAGTTTTGATACATCTTTGGTAACACCGAAAATGACCGGGTTCCCATCCCAGAAGCCCCGCTTGACCCTTGTTTCAACCTGAAGTTGATCCCCTGATTTTGTGACCAGCGGTACAGGGCAGAATTCGGAGGTTCCTGCCAGCATCTCTCCGACTATGCGTCCCGCTTCTTCCCTGCGTGCGGCCGGATGGACCATCAATACCGACTTGTCAATCAATTCAGCAGTTGAATACCCCAGCCGCCTGGTTACCGTCGTGTTGGTATGAATGATATTGCCCTGTTCGTTGAGCACAAACAGAAAATCATCAATGGTGTTGAAAAAAGTTTCATAGTTCCTGCGGGTTTGTTCGATAACTTCATCTTTTTGCCGGCGGTTGATCAAACTTGCAAGCATGTTGCTCCATACTTTTAATATGTTGACCTCAGATTCAGTATATGCCTTTTTATTCTCAACATAGTCGATACCTACAAAACCAACCAGGTGGTTGTCAATAAACATGGGAATGGCAATGAGCGATTGTATTCCTTGTGGTAAAAGAGTTTCACGTTCTGTGCTCCAGGATTCAGGTAACTCCTGAACAGAGGGAATCTGGATATTTTCATTCCTCTGTATTAGTTCCAGCCACTTGGGTAAATGATCGCAAGGTAAGTTCTGGCAATTTTGAATCTCAGGCTGGATGCCTTCCTTACACCATTCAAACGTATTGTTCATCCTGTTTGCTTCCAGGTCCATTTCAAAAATGTATGCCCTGTCGGCTGAAAGAAAACTACCGATTCGTTTCAATGCATGGTTCAGCGCAGAAGGAATATCGGATACCGGAATGCCGGTTTGCTGAACCGACAACTGCAACAGTTCTTTCTCAAACTCCATCGCACGTTTTTGTTCAGTGATATCCTGGTGTGTTCCAGACATCAGGAGCGGTTTTCCATCCTGATCCCATTGGTGCACTTTGCCCCTGTCTAAAACCCAAACCCACTCGCCATTTTTGTGCTTCATCCGCGACTCAGCGGAATAGTAGTCTGATTCTCCGGCAAAGTGCTTTTCCAACAGTTTGCCCGATGCTGCCAAATCGTCGGGATGTGAAAACTTCATCCAGGTTTCGATGCTTACCGGCGAGATTTCATCCAGCGAATAACCAATTATTCCGGCCCAACGCTCATTGAAAATGGTTTCACCGGTCTGGATATTCCACTCCCAGGTTCCCACGTTGGTACCTTCTATAATATCCGCAAGCCGTTGCTTTTCAACGGCAAGCTCTCTTTCTGCCTGAATGCGGTTGGCTATCTCCTTTTCAAGGTCGTCATTGATTTTTGACAGTTGCAAGGTCCTTTCTTCTATTTTCAGTGCAAGGTTTGTATTCAGACGGCGGATCTCGTTTTCGGTCAGTTTTTTTTCAGTAATATCACGGATGGTAACCAAGGTGCCAATCTGCGCATTGGTTTGGAATTTTGAGCCGTTCAGTTCCCCGAAAAAGGTTTCTCCGTTATCCCGTTTCATCTGCATCTGGAGGTTTTTCGTTGTTTCACCCTTTGACAACGCAAGGCGAAACTCCTTAACAGCTTCTGAAACAGCAGGTTCATTCAGAAATTCGGTGAAGTGTCTGCCACACATTTTTTCCGGTGAACAAAGAAAAATAGTTTCTGCGGCAGGTGAAGCAAAAATGATAAACCCGTTTAAATCGGTGATGGATATGAGGTCGCTGGTTTGTTCGGTGATGGTCCGGAATTTCTCTTCGCTTTCAACCAGAATATTGTTAATCCGCACTTTTTCAATGAGATTCCCGATTCGTTCAGCAATGGCAAAAAGTAAAGTGGTTTCTTCAGCCAGAAACAATGGTACGCCAACTGGCAATTTGTCGTCGGGGATGCAAACTTTAATTGAACCAATTACCTGGCCTTTAATTGTTATCTCCTGAAGAAGAAAATTGCTGTTTGCTGTATAATTGACTGTTTGATAAATCTTACCTCCAATTTCAAGAGAGACTTCGGTAATATCGGGAAACTGCCATCCCTCCGGGATCAGCTGAACAATTTTTTCACAAATTTCGTCAACTGAAAGATTTGGATTGCCTATCACCTCCGATATTCGGTTGTGGCAATTAAACTCTTTCAGCCTTTCCATCAGCAGAACTTCCAGTTTCCTGTACTCGGGAGAATTCCGGACATCTGATGCATTGTTTTTGATCAGCTCATCGTCCATTTGGGGAAGGATGTCAGCTTCTGGTTTTTTACCGGTGTGTTCCATGGATATTATTTTTTTTGCTGAGCCCTTGATATTAATTTTTGATTTCTGTGGAGGTCATTACCCGGGCAGGAAAGCGCAGTAAATAGTTCTCTTAAAGCAAATATACAGAAATTTATCGGATAGCGTTTTTCGTTTTGTCAACTATCCATATATTTACCTTATTTTTCGTGAATCAGGAACATATTAATTGTTAAACATGAACACCCTTGGAATCGATATCGGCAGTTCCTTTATCAAAGCTTCGGTTTATGATGCACAAACGGGCCGTTCTCTTTCGAAAGCCACGGTACCTGATCTTGAAATGCGCATCAATGCACCACACCATGGCTGGGCGGAACAGTCTCCCGAATTATGGTGGGAATATTCCAGGCAGGCGGTCATTCAGGCAATTGCCCTGTCGGGCTTATCGCCAGCGTCAATCAACGCCATTGGGATCACCTACCAGATGCACGGTCTCGTTTGCCTCGACCGGGCCGGAAATCCACTCCGTCCCTCCATCATCTGGTGCGACAGCCGGGCTGTTGAAACCGGAGATCTGCTGACTGCCAGGCTGGGAATGGATTATTGCAGGAAACATCTCCTCAATTCGCCCGGGAACTTCACGGCGTCCAAACTTTTATGGGTAAAGGAAAATGAACCGGAAATATTTGAAAAGATTCACCGGGTGATGCTTCCCGGTGATTACATCGGGTACAAACTCACCGGTGAAATTAACACTACCCTGAGCGGATTGTCGGAGGGCATTTTCTGGGATTTTCCAAACCACCGGATTTCCGAAGATTTGCTCATGGCATCAGGTATTTCAAAGGATCTTCTTGCCCCGATAGTCCCTGCTTTTGGGGAACAAGGCAGGCTGTTGCCGGCCATTGCCCATGAACTTGGGTTGAAAGCGGGAATACCGCTCACTTACAGGTCGGGCGACCAGCCCAACAACGCATTTTCTCTTGGGGTGGTGAATCCGGGAGAAGTTGCGGCCACGGCCGGCACTTCGGGTGTGGTTTACGGGATCACAGACAAAATGATTGCTGATCCGCTAAACCGGATTAATGCTTTTGCCCATGTAAACCATTCCCGCGTGGCCACCAGGCTTGGGATTCTCTTATGTATCAACGGCGCGGGAAGTCTCAATTCATGGCTGAGAAAAACCATCGGATGCGGCAAAGACTACCTCCGCATGAACGATGAGGCCATGCGAATACCTGCCGGCTCGGAAGGCCTGATGATTTTGCCCTTTGGGAACGGAGCCGAACGGATGCTCCGGAACAGCGAACCCGGCGGCCGGGTGCTCGGGTTGAATTTCAACAGGCATACGCAGGCTCATCTTTTCAGAGCAGCCCAGGAGGGAGTGGCCTTCGCGTTTCGTTACGGAATGGATGCAATGAAAGATGCCGGAATAAGCCCTTCGGTGATCAGGGCATGCCATACCAATATGTTCCTCAGCCCGGTTTTCAGGCAAACACTTGCTGACATTACCGGGGTGGCGATCGACCTGTATGATACCGACGGATCAGCCGGGGCGGCAAAAGGGGCAGCCCTCGGTTCGGGATTTTATTCCGACATCAGTGAAGCTTGCTCAAAAATGGAAAAAATGAGTGTCATAGAACCATCTGCGGAAAGTTCATCTTCCATGGAGGCATATTCACAGTGGAAATCCCTTCTTGATGGCATATTAAAGTCGGAATAAGTTGAACATTAACATTTCTATCCTGAATCCATGAACCTGACGATAGGTGAAAAAGAGTTCTTCAAAGGCATCGGAAAGATCAGATTTGAAGGAAAAGAGACCAAAAACCCGCTGGCATTCCAGTGGTACGACGAAAACCAGGTTGTTTCTGGAAAAACAATGAAAGACCATTTGCGTTTTTCCATGGCTTGCTGGCATTCCCTGTGCGGCACCGGGGGGGATCCCTTTGGGCCGGGCACCAGGAACTTCAGCTGGGACGTTTCCGATAACCTGATGCAACGCAACCGGAACAGAATTGATGCAGCTTTTGAATTCACCACTAAATTGGGAATCCCTTTCTGGTGTTTTCACGATACTGATTTAACCGGCGATGGCAACGTCAGAGAGATTGAAGACCGGCTTAGCGTTTTGACCGGATATGCCAGGTCAAAACAACAGGAATCGGGGGTGAAATTGTTGTGGGGCACGGCCAATGTATTTTCGAATCCTCGTTACATGAACGGAGCCGCAACAAATCCCGATTTTCTTGCGGTGGCTAACGCAGGGGCGCAGGTGAAAAATGCCATTGATGCGACCATTGAACTTGGAGGGGAAAACTATGTGTTCTGGGGTGGCCGCGAGGGATATCTTACCCTGCTCAACACCAATACCAAAAGGGAAAAGGAGCACCTTGCCCGATTCCTGGGAATGGCACGTGACTATGGCCGCAGCAATGGATTTACCGGCACCTTCCTGATCGAACCAAAGCCGATGGAACCAACCAAACACCAGTACGATTTCGACGCAGAAACAGTCATCGGATTTCTCAGGTATTACGGGCTTGAAAAGGATTTCAAACTGAACATCGAAGTGAATCATGCCACCCTGGCCGGGCACACTTTTGATCATGAGTTGCAAATGGCTGCTGATGCCGGAATGCTTGGCAGTATTGATGCCAACCGGGGCGACAACCAGAATGGATGGGATACCGATCAGTTCCCGGTAAACCTTTATGAAACCGTGGAGGCCATGCTGGTGATTATGCAGAATGGCGGGTTTACTTCCGGCGGGATCAACTTCGACGCCAAACTACGCCGCAACTCCACCTCCCCCGACGACCTTTTCATCGCCCATATTACCGCAATGGATACATTCGCCAGGGCATTGCTGGTTGCCGACAGGATGCTGAACGAATCCGGTTTTACTGCACTGAGGCAACAACGTTATGCCTCCTTTGATGAGGGAAACGGCAAAAGGTTTGAAAAGGGGCAGCTGACCCTGGAAGACCTCCGCCAGATTGCCCTTTCGGAGGGTGAGCCGGCAATAACAAGTGGCAGGCAGGAAATGCTGGAACAGTTGATCACAAGATATATCTGAGCCTTTGATTTTCCTCCCTGAAGGGGCGAACCGGGGTATGGTGTCTGTTTTATGCTATTTTTGCAAAAAAATCAGTTCCGGTATGTCGAAATATTTTTGGCTTGTTTGGTTTTTGCTTTGGGTGACTCACGTCAAAAGTGAGAATCCCGACAGCTTGCGCATTGCCATGGAGAAAGCAATAACGTCGAAGGATAAGATTCCGGCGCTGATCAATCTTTCACAATACTGGAAATCCAACAATTCCGATTCGGCTGTTTATTATTCCCTCAAGCTCCGGCAAGCCGCCCTGGATGACCGGGATACCGATGGGTATTACACGGGGTGCTACAACCTGGTTTCCGGACTTTATGAAACCGGCAGGAGGGATGAGGCCCTTATCCATGGGCAAAAAGCTATTGCATTTTTCAATAAAAAAGAGCACAGTGATTATAAGGTGAACCTTCTGATCCTGGTTGCTGAGAAAAGCCGTGAGCTTTTGCACTATGACGCTGCTATCAGGTATTTCCGGGAAGCAGCCGGTTGCCGGGATATTTCGAAAATGGGCAATATGAAGTCATATATTTTCAGCCGGATGGCGGCCGTCTATTTCGAACTTAATAAGTTTCAAATAGTGGAGGCTTACATTGATTCTTCGCTACGGGCATTAAAACCAGAGAAAGGCGAGCGTATTACGGTCAGCAATCTTGAAATCCTTGGCGCTACATATCGCGGGCAGGGCAAATACGGGAAGGCGATTGAACGTTTTCGTGAAGCTTTAAAAAAAATTCCTGATGAAAGTTTCCTGTTAATTGAGGCCAACCTCTATAATAATCTGGCAAAGACTTACCGGTTGATGAATGATTTTCCAAATGCACTTTCGTTTGCATTAAAGGCAAATGAGGTTTCCGGAAAGGTTAATAACACCACCCTGCTCCAATTTTCAGCCGAAAACCTGGCAATGGTTTATGCCGGTACAGGCAATTATAAACAAGCCTATAAATATCTCAGCATTGAGCAGAAATTAAAGCAGCAGAGGTTTAGTGAAGACCAGGATAAGCGCATTGCGGATATGAATGCCCTGTATGAGTCAGAAAAAAAAGAGGCGCGCATTGCCGAGCAAAGCTTCATGATCAGTCAGGAAAAAAGAGAGAACAACTTCCTCCTTGCCGGTATTATTTTAGTTGTTTTGATTTTGGGATATGTCGTCGTCTCCCAGTTGAAATTAAAAAAGGTCAATCGCCTGCTGTTCCATAAAAATGAGGAAATCAACCGCCAGGCAGCAGCCTTGGAAACCCAGAATCAAAAATTGCTTGAATTGTCGGACTTTAAGGAAACCATGACCGGCATGGTTATCCATGACCTGAAAAACCCTTTGAATACAATGATCAACCTCGAACATATTGAGAAAGATCCCGAAAAAGCCAGGTTGATCGTCGAAAAAAACAGCCGGGCGATGCTCATCATGGTGATGAACATCCTGGATGTTTACAAATATGAGAACACCTCTTTGATCATCAGGGAAGAAATCACAAAAATCAAAAAAATATCGGAAGAAGCCTGCAACGACGTAAGATTGCTGGCCCAGGAAAAAAACCTGAATATCAATATTATTGCTCAGGCTGACTTTGCCGTCAATGCCGACAGCGAGCTGTTGCAAAGAGTATTTTTAAACCTTCTGGCCAATGCCATCAAGTTTTCGAAAAGCGGCGGCAATATAGATATCACCTTTGTGGAAGCAGAATCCGGCTGGCTAAAAGTTGACGTTACCGACAAAGGCGAAGGCATCGATCCATATATTTTACCTGTTATTTTTGATAAATTCACCCAGGCCTCAAAGAGAAAATCGGGATTGGCCGGTTCAACGGGCTTAGGCCTCGCCTTTTGTAAAAAGGTGATCGAAGCGCACGGCGGGAACATCGGGGCGACTTCCAAAAAAGGGGCCGGTTCCGTTTTCTGGTTTACCCTGCCTTTAATCAAAAACCCGGAAAGCGTTTATCCTTCTATTGTAAACACGCAGATTTTGAATAAAACCGAAAAGTTGCAATTGAGCAATGAAGCCCTCCGGGAACTCGCGCCATACCTGTCAAAACTCCGGAAATTCGAGGTTTCTGCGGTAAGCGAAATTCATGCCTGCCTCAAAATAATTCCCATATCAAAAGATGTTGAAATACAGCTTTGGAAAGATGAAGTTTACCAGGCTGTGAATTCAATGAACGACAAATATTATCATTCGTTAATACATCAATAAAGATGAAAGACAAAACCATACTTATTGTTGATGATCTTGTGGAGAACCTTCAGGTGATCGTTTCGATATTTGAGCAAAACCGTCCCGATTTGATCATTTATCAGGCCAACAGCGGAAAATTGGCGTTGAGTGTGGCGCTGAAGATTTTGCCCGATATCATTTTTACCGACTGGGATATGCCCTCAATGTCGGGCATTGATTTAATCCTGGAATTAAAAAAACACAAAACTACCCGTGATATTCCGGTGATCATGGCCACCGGAATCATGCTTTCGCCCGAAAATCTCAGGGAAGCCCTGAATGCAGGTGCAGTCGATTTTTTAACACGCCCAATTAATGATGTGGAATTGCTTGCCCGCACCCACGCCGCATTGTTACTTTCTGAGCAACATCAAAACGCGCTGGCTGAAAAGGACCGGCAACTGGCAGAAATTGCGCTTGATATCACCAAAAACGATGCTTTTCTGACTAAAATAAAAATCCGGATGGAGGAATTGATGCCGGCTTTATCAAACCCCCAAATCTCTCCTAAGGAAGAACTGGCTGCCATTATCAGCGAACTTGACACCTATTTAATACACGACAGCTGGCAGCGTTTCCAGCTTTCCTTTGAAGCCGTTCACAGCGATTTTATGCAAATTCTGGCAAAAACCCATCCCGAACTTAGCCCCGCCGAGGTAAAACTCAGCATTTTCCTGAAACTTGGCATGAATACCAAGGATATTTCCAATTTACTTTTCCTCACCCCGGAAAGTGTTAAAGTTGCCCGTTCACGACTCAGGAAAAAAATGGGGATTGCCCAATCCAGCAATCTTCAGGGTTATCTGATGTCATTTTAACCTGTGCAGAACCCCGGTTACTGAGTGGGGATCCCAGGTAAAAGTGACTGTTAAGCAGTCACAATATATTTATGGGGTGAACACCTCCGTGAGATCAACTTTTAGTTCACCGTTGAAGATATGTACGGGAATTTTATCATCGCCGGCATGGAGGCCTCTGAATTGGAATTTCCCGTTTTCGTCTAAAACAAAAACATTTACAGTTTCATCATTGGGGCTTACAATCCAGTATTCCCGCACGCCGTATTCCTGATAGATTTCGAATTTATCACGCGTATCGCGTTGTGAGTTTTTTGGTGAAATAATCTCAATAATCATATCCGGCGCTCCCAAACAACCACGATCATCAATTTTCGACAAATCGCATACAATATATAAATCGGGTTGAAGAACAGTGTAAACCAGCTTATCATCCAGACTTTTTCTATTCTTTGAAAAACGGACATCGGATGGGGCATGATAAATTTTGCATTGTTTATTACGCAAAAAATTCCAGCAAATACTGACAAGATTTGTTGACAATTCCTGATGCCTCGATGATGGCGCCGGTGTCATCAGTTTGATAAACCCATCGTAAAGTTCCCGCCTCACATCGTCCATCCAGGTAAGATAATCAGCGTAAGAATAGCGTTTGTTGAGATCTAAATTCGCCGTATCCATGATTTCTGATTTTTATTTTCCCAAAGATAATGATTTTGGAAGAAAATGCAGAAAAGAAAAGAGCAGTGAAAATGATTATTCATAAGTGGAAACAAGCCGGGACTTTGTTAACCTTTTGCTAACGTTTTTCCACTCCTTGTTATCCTTTTGCTAACCATTTGATGATAGGAAGTCTGTTGATGGCGCTTACTTTTGCAAACGATATCAACATCACGGTACCATTGTAAATTGCCTCAGCCGGAGTTAACCAGTAACTATCCAGGTGTAATGAAACTATTTGAACCCTTCGATGATGAACTTGAAATTTGCTCTTCCGGCAAGAAGATACAACTCAAAAGCAAAATACCCATTCCATGCTGCTGGATAAAAGTAAGCGATCCAACGGGGAAAATTGTATTTAAACAGATTGAGAAAGATTTAACTGACGCCACAATATCTTTGAAAGTCAAAGGTGGATTTTACCATGTTACATTGGTTACCGAAAACAGATTTGCCTTAAAGACGGTTTTCCTGGAATGAGCTGCAGTTGTTGAGCAAGTGGATTCCATTTGATGTTTCCAATCACTTAAGCACCTTGTTACTATTTCATTGATGAACGATATTACAGGGTCTCCACGGGTTCTGTGGTCTGAGGGAAGAACTTTAACCTACATGATAAATTCCAGATAATTTTCCTTGTTGATGATTTGAAAGTTTGAACCATACACCCCACTCCAACTAACGGGTATTCTTGTTTTCGATTTGCCGGATTTGATTTCATATCCAAAATACTCAGCCATGATTTCCTCCACATAATCAATTTCGGTTCCGGAATATGTTCGCCAAAAATAACAATTGGCAGTCTTTCGATTGTAAAGTAAATATTTACGTCGTTCAGCAATAATAAAATTTTCCCATAAAGCGCCGGCATCGTTTCTGTCGTCCAGAAATTTCATGTTGTCTATCAGGATATTACGAATGCCTGTATCGTAAAAATAGTATTTTTGTGATTTGCTTATCTCTTTTCTCGGGTTATGACTGAAAGCAGGAAGTTTGAATATCACGAAAGATTGTTCCAGTAAAAAAAGATACCTCTCCACTGTTTCCCTGTTCAACCCCAATTTTATCCCCAGTTCATGAATTGAAACCTGCGACCCCGTCTGAAATGCCAATAATTTCAATAAATCCCTGATCTTTAGCGGGTATTTGATCATCTCCAGTTCAAGAATATCTTTGAAAATAAATGAAGAGGAGATGTCGCGCAGGTATTCTTCTTTTTCAGTTTGGTTTACAGTATTAATTACTTCCGGGTAGGAACCGAAGATCAACCGCTCTTCAAGTTGATCGTTCAATTCGAAGGAATTATAAATTCCGCTAAGTTCCTGCATGGAAACAGGTAACAATGTGTATATTTTTTTCCTCCCGGCCAGCGACTCCGATACTCGGCCAGAAAGTAAAAAGGAGGAAGATCCTGTGACAAGAATTTTTAATTCCGGTAATTCATCATGAAGAATTTTCAGGTTAATTCCTATTTCAGGTATTCGTTGTCCTTCATCAATAAACAACAATTCATATCCTGCCACCAGCGACCGTAGTTTTCCCAGATCCCGGCTTGCTAAAATGTCGATATACTTTGATTGATCGGCATTGACCATCAGAGTTTTAAGGCCAATATCCTGAATAATCTGTTTTGACAGTGTTGTTTTTCCTGCCTGTCGGGGACCATAAAGCAGCACAACTTTTTTTTGTTGTTTCAAATCACTGATTATCTGTGTTTTTATCAACCGGTTGATTTCCATAGTCGAAGTATAATACTTGCAAATATATTAATATTTATGGTCGACCATAAATATTAAGGTTAATATATCTGGAACAGTAACAAATATAAACACTAACAGACCTGCCCTATAACATAAAGACCGTTGTGTCCGGTTCAATGGAAATTACCCTGTAAGGTGATTACAGGGTACTTGCCGCCTAGGAGATTGGCGTACTGGCAGGTTTGATCTTTCTAAGAAGAAATGAAAAATAAATCAGCAACATGCCGAAAATGGCTGCAAACGCACCAATTATTTTGACAAGAATAATGGCCCACAGGAAGGGGTTAAAAAGCAATACGGCTCCCAGGGCAATGGTGAACAACCCATTGGCGAGTAACAGGTTTTTGTTGGAAATTTCCCCCTTCATGTTTACGATGACCACCAGTTGAACAATCCCGATGATGATTGCCCAAATGCCGATCATGATCAAAAACAGTTTGGTGGAAGCCTCCGGAAAAAAAATCAGGGCAAATCCAATGGCGATGGCCACAATAGATTCAACCAGGACCATCGCACCGGCCTTGTCGCGCCGGATGTTGTTAATCCCTGCCAGCAACATGATGCCACCGCCGGCCAGCATGACGATGCCAAAATAAATCAGCAGCGTTTTAATGAATTCCGGTGCAAAAAAGAGCATCATCAGTCCGAAGATGGTAAAAATACCTCCGTTGAGGGCCAGGAACCACCAGTTTTTAAAGCGTTTTGTTTCCATGATTTCAGATATTAGTACCGCACATGCGGTAAGTTGTAATTTTATGATCTCAAATTCCAAGTCTCAAATTACTGGTAAAGAAACCGTTTGATGCTTTTTTTAGGTGTTTTTTCAAACTCGGACTTTACGATCTCAAAGTCGGCGACACGGATATATTTCGGCAGATGGTGGTTCAGGTCATGGATATAGCCCTTGAAAATTCCCTCCAGATCTCCTTTCTGATGGCCGGCCTTTTCCATGGCATCGAAATCAGGACAGATCAGGGCAATCAGTTTCTCCTCACGTTCAATCACCAGCGATTCCATCACCATAAACCGGTTGTTCAGCATCGATTCGATCTCTTCGGGATAGATATTTTTACCCGAAGGCCCGAGGATCATGCTCTTACTGCGTCCCTTGATATAAATATTGCCTTTTCTGTCGATGATGCCAAGGTCGCCTGAATGAAGCCACCCGGCCTCGTCAATGACAGCTTTGGTTGCCTCTTCATTTTTGTAATAGCCTAACATCACATGGTTTCCGCGCATAAGGATCTCGCCCGACTGGTGATGAGGATCGGGTGAATCAATGCGGACTTCAAGCTCGTCGACAGCCCTCCCGGAAGCACCAACATGCGTTGTTTTCCAGGAGGCATACGAAATAAGCGGTCCGCATTCCGTCATGCCGTATCCAACGGTAAACGGGAAATTCATCTTCTTGAAGAACCGTTCCGCCTGGGCGTTGAACGGGGCACCCCCGATCACCAGTTCCTTGAAATTACCCCCGAAAACCTCCACCATCTTTTTCCTGATTTTTTTATAGATCAGATTATTGATGATTGGTATTCCGGTAAGGATCCTGACAGCCGGTTTCCGGAGTGCAGGCAGAATCTGTGCCTTATAAATTTTTTCAATCACCAGCGGAACCGAAAGGATCAGCGCAGGGCGGATCTCCTGGAATGCCTGCATGATGATTTTTGGGGAAGGGGTTTTGGTGAGGAAAGTAATGTCGCATCCCAGGGAGAAGGGAAACAGAAATTCAAAGGCACATCCGTAGGTGTGGGCCAGTGGCAGAAAGGAGAGAATCTTATCCCTTGGGTTCAGCGGCATGTTGCGGTGGGCATACAGGATGTTCCCAAGCAGGCTCTTGTGCTGCAGCACCACACCTTTGGAAAACCCTGTGGTACCTGATGTATAGCTGATCACGGCAATGTCGTCGGGTTGGGATGAAGGAAAACTGATCTGCTCCCGGGTAACCGGTGATGGCGGGCGCAGGATGTCGGAGGCAGCTTTTTCGAAGGTGTTGTCGCGGGTGAATAATATGGGATCATCCTGGATCTTCAGGATGTTTCGAACCTGAGGCATCGCTTCCGGATCGAGATCTTTGAAGATGCTCTCTTCAGCAAAAAGGATGAGCGAATCGGAGTGGGTGACAATATAATGAATGTCGGCAGGTTTGAAATCGGGAAGAATGGGTACGATTACCGCACCATAAGTTACTGTTGCCAGATAGATCATGCACCAGTGTGATGAATTTTTGCCTAAAAGCGCAACGTGATCCCCTGTTTGAATACCCGCTGCTTTAAAAAGCGAATGGACCTTCAGAATCCTTTCTCCAACCTGTTTGTAGGTAAATGATTCGCCTCCGTAATCGGAAAGTGCAGTCAGTTCCCAGTTGTCGCGGATGGCTGTTTCGAAAACGGCAATCAGATTCGTGGTTGTAAGACTCATTGTTTTGAATTTTAAGTGGCTAAGTTCCGAAAAATTCGCTTTATTACATGATTTATTTGAAAAAATGTTATGGAAGTAAAAATATCGTGCCCGGCAAATGGCCCATCTTTGCGCCTTAGGCGCGTTATCTTTGTAGTTGGGGACAAATGGCCATTAACCTTGAGCTCCAGAGGAGCGAAATATATGAAAACCATTTATAGCAATCTATTTTGTTTTTTCATCCCCAAAGATTTCGCTCCTCCGGAGCTCTTACGAACGTATTTCCATTAGCCTACAAAGATACCACGCCTATGGCGCGGAGAGTTTATTATTTACTCAAGTTTCGGGGTTGAAAATTTGGTAAATGGGGTACATCATATTTGATATTTCACCCCTTCGGGGTTTATGGATAGACTCCACAACCGATTATTCTACAATCATTTCAGCCCTTCGGGCTTT
>CAIQUS010000076.1 GCA_903875045.1 uncultured Bacteroidales bacterium | reverse complement strand
TGGAAACTAATCGAGGAAGGATACTTGCATGCTTATTTACCGAAATCCTGCATTCTTATTTACCGAATTTCTGCATCCTTATTTACCGATTTCTTGCATTCTTAATTGCCGAAATCTCGCATTGTTATTTACCGTTTACATGTTTATTATTACCGTGATAAAGATAATACATATTCACTAAATAACAACAGCGTTATATGATATATTTATTAACAATCTGAAAGAATGTTGTTTATAACTATTTTAGTCAATCAGTATTGAAATTAACCTTGATCCATTAAATGGTATAATATATTAATATACCGTATAGGCAAAGTCAAGACCAAACCAATAAAAGGCGTATCTGTCTTGATATCAGCAAATAGGATGATTTATTTTGATAAGCAGGAGAAATAGAGTACGGTCAATTAATGACGTGAAAATCTGTGATGATGAATACTTCACGCTGATGTACCGCGACAAAAGCACCCTTTACAACCTTTATGTTTATTGGGAAAATTAAATTTGCACCTGATCCAAAAAATGTACCTGATCCAAAAAATCTGACCACAAATTTAGGTGTCAAAAAAAAGAAAAAACCCTGTAAATCAATGACTTACAGGGTTTTTTGCGGACCGGACGGGACTCGAACCCGCGACCTCCGCCGTGACAGGGCGGCATTCTAACCAGCTGAACTACCGATCCTCGAATGTGATGCAAAAGTAACCTATTTTTCTCAAACAACAAATATCTTTTTAAAAAACTTTCAGAAAAGCACCAATATCTGTAACTGCATGACATTTAACACGTAACACACAACATTCCTTCATCCATTGGATGGATTTATACCTGGAGTTGGTTGGATCGATGATAATTTGCGCAGGATGAAAGATTTTAATGGCATCCGCCATATTGATTTTTGGGTTACCGGTGATGATCAGCATATCAACATCAAGGCGCGCTGTTAAGCATTTTGGGATGGAACGATCCAGTATCGCAATCCTGCAACCCGCAAACTGAATAAAACTTCCGTGCTTTATCAAGGGAACAAAAGATTTTGCAATCACTTCCGGGCGATCCGTTGCATATAGCCAGTATTCCCTGGAATAATGTATCCCAAGCGCATTCATTTCCGCCATTGCCATTTCTTGGTTTGACTTTTGCAAAACCGCGCCAAATCGGGTTCTTCCATTGTAGAATATAATCGCCTTATCCTGCGCACTGAACATATAGCGTGCTTCATGGTTGGCATTGAAAATGATCAGCTGTGATGATCTGAGGCGATGAACCTTAAATTCAAGAAAAGACAGGTTCAGAAAAATCGCAGCGATGAGGAGAATATATAAGTATGAGGTTTTACGGAGGGTCAGAAATAAAAAGCCCGCACCAATCATCAGATAAAGCAGCATCATCTCAGGGGTGGATATATATATTCCCCGGATGGTGGAACATGGTAATTGCTCGATGAAATGAATAACCGAGTTCAGCGACCAGACCTGAAAAATAAACACTTTTGCACAAATAACGGAAATTACCGGAACATACCCGACTACCAGAACCGTTATACCGATATAAATAATCAGGCTTGACAGAGGAACCACAAATACATTGGTCAGCATGAAATAATTGGGAAACTGATGAAACGTGTACAGCGTGATGGGCAAGGTGGCAAGCTGTGCGGCTATTGAAACCGCCAGAATGGACCAGACTTTATCCGGAAACCAGGCTGATGTGACATATAAATCGTAAATGGGTTTGTAAAGAATGATGATACCGGTAACTGCGAGGTATGAAAGTTGAAAACCAACATCCAATATAAGAAACGGATCAAAAGCCAGGATGAAAACAAGTGAAGCGGCAATGATGTTGTACATATCTGGCGACCGGTTCAGTGATTTCCCGAGAATGGGCAAACTCAACATGGCCGCTGAACGCAACACACAGGGAGAAAGACCGGTCACCATGGCATAAAACCATATAAAAACCAGCAACATGACCGCTTTTAAAATTCGCCCCATTTTATTTTTGTTCAGAAAACCCAAAAGAAATTCCAGAAAAATATAGATAATGCCTACGTGCATCCCCGACACAGAGAGGATGTGCATGGCGCCGGTGGCAGCATAATCATTCCGCAGGTCTGCATCAAGCTCGTTCACATAACCCAGCAACAGTGCTGCTGCTACTGCAAACTCTTTACCTTCAACATGATTGTCGCGGAGAATGTCCAGCAACCTGTCGCGAACCTGAAACGCCATCTTCCGGATAAAACCCGATCCGCTGAAGTTGAGCAATGTCCAACTGTATGGCTCGGCAAATACACGATGTGAGATGCCCTTATTCTTCATGTAATGGGCATAGTTAAAGGAATGTGGATTCGAATTATCGTTGATTATCGTAAATCCGGCCCGGATTAACACATAATCCCCGTATTGCAGGAGTGTTGCGCCGGGTTTAACTTTCAGGTATCCGACGGCACTGCCACAGCTTCTTACCCAAATCCCATTTTCATAACGAAACTTAACTTCAAGGATAGCCTTGATCCCGGATACATTCAGGGCAGGCGGTTCCGCCAGGGTTGCAATGAATAAACCATCAGGGTGATTTCCAAGATAGTCCGGATCATTTGCAGTCCGATGGCAGGAGGCGATCCCATAACCCGCCATCAGTAAATACATATTGATGAGTAGCCCGGTAATCCAGCGAAACCGGTAGCTCGTAATCATCAGGGGATAAATCTGCGAAACTACGAGCAAAAATACCAGCACAGCAAAAAGCAACCACGACTGGCCGCCATCCGATCCTGATAAAACTTCTGCGATAATTCCTGCTGTAAAAGGAAAGAGCAACCTTAACAGCGGATAAGGTCTCCATGAGTTCATATTGTATTACCATTTTCTACCTGCTTAATCGGGAAAAAACGAAAAGGTAATACATATATTAATAACAAAATTTCAACAAATAATTCTTTGCTTTGTCAGATCCCAGCTCTGAAGCCATTTTCCAATCTTCACAGGCTCCGTTTTTTTCTTCCAGGTAGTGCCTTGCAACTCCCCTGTTGGCCAGAGCTTCAGCGTCGGATGAGTTGTTCTCAACAACCCGGTCATACACATCAACGGCATCCTGGTATCTTTTAAGGTACATATAGGCCAGGGCAAGGTTCATGTTGACGTTCAAATCATTCGGATTGATCATGCGGGCAATTGAAAAGTCTCCAATAGCTTCTTCATATTGCCCTGCGGCAGCTTTGGCAGCACCCCGGCTTGAATAATACTCAAACTGCGTTGTATCAAGTTTAATGGCTTCATTAAAATCCTGAACAGCACCAGTCAGATCCTGAATGCTGAAACGGCTTAAACCTCTGTTGTAAAAAGCCTCCGTAAAATCAGGCTTATATGCGATAGCTCTGGTAAAATCTTTGATAGCTTCCTGGAAATCTCCAAGATCGTACCTTGCCAATCCGCAGTTATGGTAAGCATCATAGTAATCAGCTTTAAGGGAAACGGCTTTTGTATAATCCTGGATCGCACCAAAATAATCCTGCATATAATCTTTGGCCAATCCCCGGTTGTAATAAGGCTCGGCATGGGAAGGTTTAAGACGGATTACCTTGCTGAAATCGCTGATGGCTCCAGGATAATTCTTTAATTCACTTCGAACGATTCCCCGGTTATAATATGGCTCGGCCTCATTTGAATCAAGTGCAACTGCCTTGTCGAAATCTTTGAGTGCCTCCTTAAAATCACCCAGTTTTGCTTTCAGAATGCCTGAATCAATCAGTTCCTTTTGTGGTGATTTCTGTGCATAAAAGCTAAGAGAAGTGAGCAAAAACAAAGAAAGAAGTAAAACTGTTTTCAAGGAGGCGCTCTCTATTTGCAAAACTTCATGATCAGCTCCCTTGACGCAGTCAAACCATTGGAATAAGCAAGCTGCCAGTCGGCACAGGCACCCTGGTTGTCGCCCAGCGCCTGCTTTACACGTCCACGGTTATCGTAGGCATCAGCGTATTTATCATTGATGCCGATTGCTTTGTTAAAATCTTCCAATGCCGACTGAAGATCCTTCAGCATCATTTTGGCAGCTCCCCGGTTGTTATAAGCTGTTGCGTTGGAAGGATCAATTTTCAATGCCTCATTGTAATCCTGAATGGCACCTTTGAAATCCTGGTTGTAATGCCGCATCATTCCTCGGTTGGTATAAATATCAGGATATTTTGGCTCAAGTTTGACCACTTCATCGTAATTCTCAAGGGATCCCTTGTAGTCCTGGTTCCCAAACGCAATAGCAGCCATATAGTTAAAGGCAATCGGATTGGTTCGGTCTTTATCAAGAAAAAAGTAAAGGTCATCCTTGGCCCCCTTGCTATCACCAGTTTCATACCTGGCAATGCCTCTCACAAAATAGGCCATCAGAAATGACCCCTGCATACGCAGTGCTTCGGTTGCGTCATTGATGGCTGCACCATAGTTGCCCATCATCAGGTAAGCGTTTCCTCTTTTCACATACGTGCTGGCATTTTTAGAATAATCAAGGGATCGGGTAAAATCTTTGATCGCCCCTTCATAATCACCGGCCTTGCCTTTTTTTGACCCATCGTTAAAAAAGTTCAATGCACTGATTTCTTCCGGCTTTAGCTGTTTAGGAGGTGTATTTACATTAAACATTTTCTCTTTCGAAAATTTATTCAGTGCTTTTTTATTGGGGTCGTTGGTATCAATTTTAACCGGATTAATCCGGACAACTTTTTTTTGCGCACCGGCATTGTTCTGAGGTGTTTTCTGCGCATTGGTGTTCATTAAAAATAAACTGCAAGCCAATAAAAGGAGAATAAATTTAAAATGTTTCATAACAGTTGGATTAATTGGGGAATAACTCATTTTTTCGTTAGATATTGTATCATCAGGCGGGCAACTCTGGCAGAAGCGCCCCGGCCACCCAATAGTTTTTTAAGTTCAAGATAGCCATCAATGATCGCCCCTCGGACAGGGCCAGGCTCAAGAATTGAACGAAGTGTATTTACCAGGTTTTCATGGGTTAACTCCTGTTGAATCAATTCCGGAACAATTTTCCTATCACAAATAAGGTTAACCAGTGAGATATATTTGATATGTACAAGCTGGCGGGCAATTATGTATGACAGGATGTTTCCCCGGTAACAAACCACCTGGGGAACGCCCATCAAGGCAGTTTCAAGGGTTGCTGTTCCAGAAGTTACCAAAGCAGCTTCAGCTTGACCCAGCAAATGATATGTTTGATTTGTTACCACTTTTATATCTGTACCCTTCAGGATCCGGGCATAAAAATCAGGTGGAATCGATGGGGCACCGGCAATTACGAACTGAAAACCCTGGAAAGAGGTACGAACAGAGATCATCATATTCAGCATTTTCTCGATCTCCATCTTACGGCTACCGGGCAATAATGCAATGACAGGAAGATCTGGCAAGTCGTTTATAGCAAGAAACTCCTTGTGGTCGGGTGCCTTCATATCTTCATTGATCACATCCAAAAGAGGGTGTCCCTGGAATTCAACAGCATAATGATAGCGGGAATAAAACGCCTGCTCAAACGGAAGTATGACAAACATTTTATCAACCCATTTCTTTATTGTTTTCACCCTTGAAGAATTCCATGCCCATAGTTGGGGTGAAATGTAATAAAACACCCGGATTCCGTGCGTTTTGGCAAATTTTGCCATACGAAGGTTGAACCCGGGATAATCAACAAGGATTAAAACATCAGGATGAAAGGCTGACAAATCTTTTTCACAGAACCGGAAGTTTTTCAGGATTGTTGGAAGATGAGAAACAACTTCCATAAATCCCATAAAAGCAAGGTCACGATAATGCCGTACCAGTACCGCACCCTGTTTTTCAATCAAATCTCCACCCCAGCCACGGAAGACAGCTTCGGTATCCAGCTTCTTAATTTCCCTCATCAGGTTGGAAGCATGAAGGTCGCCAGAAGCTTCACCGGCAATCAGATAATAGCGCATTAAAACCTGGATTTTAACAATTCAACGGCCTTGGTTGCTGTAAGGTCACATTGAACCGGAACCACCGTAACATAATTGTGTTCCAGAGCCCACTGATCAGTATCTTCGCCATTGCCGGTATGAACATAAACGCCTTTCATCCAGTAGTATTTTCGCCCATTCGGATCTTCCCTTTCATCAAAATCCTCCTGCCAGGTTCCGGCAGCCTGACGACACAATCTGATTCCCATGATTTTTCCGGCAGAGATATCAGGAATGTTTACATTAAGGCCAACTCCTTCGGGAAGTCCGTCGGAAATTACCTTTGCAGCAATCTTTTTGACAAACTGCTCAGATGGCCCGAAATCAGCTTTGAGGCTATAATTGCTCAAAGAAAATCCAACAGAGGGAACACCCGCCAGGGCCCCCTCTAAAACAGCTGCCATCGTACCCGAATATATAATATTGATGGAGGCATTCGAGCCATGGTTGATCCCTGAAAAAAGAAAATCAGGACGACGTTTCATCACAATTTTAAATGCCAGTTTTACACAATCGGCAGGTGTTCCGTTGCACGAATATTCTTCGTATGATTCTTCCTGTGCAAGGAGTTCAAGCCTCAACGGATGAGCGATGGTAACTGCATGGGCAGTACCCGACTGAGGACGGTCGGGCGCCACAACGACAATCTTTCCATAAGGACGAATGTAGTTGATCAGCGCACGGATCCCGGGAGCTTTTACACCATCGTCATTGGTTATCAGTATCAATGGTTTGTCATTCATTTTCAGCTATTTTCAAAAATCAAAAAAGTTTTTCAAAATTAGGAATAAATCCAGTAGCTTTGGGGGGTTATTATTCAAATTCATCCCATGATCCGCAGCAGTGCTATTCTTCTGGTATTCTTTCCAATGATGATGCTTGCCCAGAATTTAATACCAAACCCGGGCTTCGAACTTAAAAGAGGGTGTCCCGACCGACCTGGGCAGATCAGCCAGGCTGATTTCTGGAACAGTCCCAACATTGCCACACCGGATTATTTCAATGATTGCTCCACCGGATTGGATTACGGAACCGAATTCAACAAAAAAGGCGGGCAGGTTGCCCATGGCGGACATGCTTATGCCGGACTGCAATTCTATTATTTAAACCGGAATCAGTTTTTCGAATATATTCAAACACGGTTGGATACCACGCTCACTTCAGGACAACTCTATTGTATAAAAGCTTTTGTAAGCCTCGGAAAATCTGATTATGCATTCCGGGAATTAGGGGCACTGTTGTCGGTCAATGAAGTGAAAGCAGCTGATGCCAACAAATTGAAGCTTCCTTATTTATCCCTTGCAAACGGGCAATATTTAACAGATCAGGATCAATGGATGTGCATCAGGGGCATTTACAAAGCCAAGGGGAGCGAACGTTTGCTGACCATCGGGAGTTTCTCACCAAAAGATGAGTTTTGGTACATTCACACCCGCTCCGCAACGGATTCACTATTCAAATCGGCATTTTATTTTATAGATGATGTTTCGCTGGAAGCCATTACAGATTCAAGTGAGTGCAATTGTTTGCCACAAAAACCGATAAAATAAAATTCACTATCTGAATATCAGAATTTTAACAACTCTTCATAAAGTTCTTTTACAGGCAGGCCCATTACATTGAAAAAGGAACCTTCGATCTTGTTAATGCCAATATAACCAATCCATTCCTGAATGCCATATCCTCCGGCCTTATCAAACGGTTGAAAGTTATCAATGTAATATTCAATCTCTTCAAGGCTGAGTACTTTGAAATATACGGAAGAAAGCGCATAGAACACAAGTTTCTTTTTCGTTGATTTGAGGCAAACAGCAGTGATCACATCATGCTTCCGGCCTGAGAGTTTCTGCAACATGACCACCGCTTCACCGTAACTGGAAGGTTTTCCTAATATTTCATCCCCAAGAGACACGATGGTATCGGCTGTAATGACAATCGCTTGTTCATCCAATCGGGAATCGTCAAAGCTATTAGCCTTAAGTTCTGCGAGGTAAAGGGCTATCTCTGCCGGATGGAGACCGTCAGGGTAAACTTCTCTGACATGCGTTTCACGGATTTCAAAATTAAGGCCAAGTTCTTTTAAAAGATACTGGCGGCGGGGTGATTGAGAAGCCAGGATGATATGTCTTCCATTTAAACGTCGTGTGATCATAGCAGTTCAGTTACTGATAAATATTACTTCCATCGAAAGAATCCCGGCAAGCATGATTAATTTACACAGGCTGCTGAGATAATGATATTCCTGTTTATTCCCGGTACGGAAAATTTTCACCAGCAGATATACAGCGCCGGTTTGCACCGTAACCATAAAATACCAGAAAACAACCAACATCCCAAGGCGAAAAAGGATCATCTGGGCGTATCCCAGCAGAATAATGGTGGCAAGAAGGATGGCCCCAACAATTAGCCTGGTGTACTTTATCCCTACTACAATCGGTAGGGTTTTACACCCAACCGATTTGTCTCCCTCTGTATCCTCCATGTCTTTAATGATCTCACGAACCATTGAAACAAGGAATGCAAACATGGCATAACCAATGAAAATCCTGGTTACCCAGCGAATGTCGGGCAGCACCTCTATAAACTGGAATGCGTTGAGGCGAAGCCAGAAAAACTCGAAGAGCCAGACAATCAAGATTACAAAAGCCGAAAGTACCGCAACGATAAAATTTCCCCAGAACAACATGCGCTTGTACTTGGCAGAATAAATCCATAATATGCCCGAGATGAATGGAAAAACAAGTCCGAAACTGATGGCTTTTATCCGCCATGCAAGGTAAAACCCTAACACCATGGCTATTCCATTCAGAATTATATGCAATTTGATGGCTGTGTGGCCACTTATCAGTTTGTTGATCACCATGCGTTCCGGCCTGTTAATCCGATCGATCTTCACATCAAAATAATCATTGATCACATAACCACCAACGGCAATTAATACGGTTACCAGGATCAGAATAAGAAAATCAGTTATGGGAGAAATTGCCTCCCGGGATTCTGAATACAGGTTTGGCTCAATGACACAATATCGTAAAAGCAACTGTGTCAATATAATTATCAACACATTCGGAAGCCTCATCAACTGCAACAGCACCCTTAGATTTGGTACAGAAATCGGTGCATTAACACTCATCGTTTTCAGTTTTCAATCGTCAATTTTCAATTACCAATGATAGGCATCATCATTCATCCATTTCCCCTGCACCTTCAGAACCTGCTCGATGACATCCCGCACGCAGCCTTTACCTCCGTTGAAATGAGAAATATATTTTGCCACCGATTTAATTTCTTCAGCAGCATCAGCCGGGCATGCAGATATCCCCGCTTCCAGCATCACCTCATAATCTGGAATATCATCTCCCATATAAAGAACCTGTTCAGGCCTCAGATTATTATCTTTCATATAGTTACGAAAGACTATTTGTTTTGTTTCAACACCAGTAAATACGTCTGTAATCTGCAGTGCTTTCATCCGGTGATTCATTGATTCAGATCTTGCCCCGGAGATTACTGCAACCTTGTATCCCTTTTTACAAGCCAGTTGCAAGGCATATCCATCCTTGACATTTGTGGTACGATAGGTATCTCCGTCATTTGTGGTAATCACACTTCCATCGGTTAAAACACCATCATAATCAAAAATGAAGGTATTGATATGCTTCAGGTGCTCTTTATAATTTGCCATGTAAAAATTTGAGTTTGATGATATTTTCTGTGATCAGGTTATAAATTTCAAGATAATCCGGGTGATCAGAAAGTAATTCACGGTGTTTGTCAAGTACCTTGATATCGCCTCTTACTGCAGGTCCGGTCTGGCATTGAAGGAGGTTTCCATGTTTTACATTCCTGGCTGTCTGAAGAATAAGAGGTTCAAGTAGTTCGAACGGAATTTCATGTGCAAGCAAAAGTTCCTCAGTGACCGCATACATGAAATTAGTAAAATTTGATGAAAAAACAGCACCCAAATGAAGAATCCGTCTTTGATCACTGGTTAAATGAAAAACACTTTTTGAGAGTTTTTCTGCAAGGGTGGTCAACAATTCTTGTGCAGTTGTTGAATTCCATTCAATGCAGATGGGAATTTTTTGAAAGTCGATCCGCCTGTTTGGTGAAAATGTTTGCACAGGATAAAAAACCCCGATGTTTGAGGAGACCGGAGCAAGAATATTCATTTCTACGGTTCCTGATGTATGGATCACCAGCTTATTTTTCAATCGTAATTTAGAAGCCAGCTCTTCCAGCACCGAATCCGACACTGCAAGAATATATATATCTGCCAGTAAAGTAATCTCATGCACATTATCTGTAAACGAAGCGCCGATTCTCAATGCTAGCCGCCCCCCCTTCTCCGGAGTTCTGTTATATACCTGAACAGTATTCAATCCCTGTTTATAAAACGCCAATCCAAGGTGCGTAGCCAGTCTTCCTGCCCCGATGATTACAATTTCCAGCAACTGCATTGGCAACATCAATTTGAAAATTTTGATAAAAATACAAATATATGGTATTAACTTCGCACAATCTTAATCAATTAAATCGTTACATACATAAATCCTCATCTATGAAAATAAAACTCCTTGTTTTGGCGGTCATCCTCCAACTTTTATCCATCACAAGTTTTAGCCAGAACAGTTCGATCACATTTATTGAAAAACCGTGGGTACAAATACTCTTTCAGGCTCAGTCACAAAATAAAATGATTTTTCTCGATGCGTATACAAGTTGGTGCGGCCCATGTAAATGGATGGCTGCCAATATGTTTACCAACGACACCATTGCAGAATATTACAATAAAACATTTATATGTGCGCATTTCGACATGGAAAAAGGAGAAGGTGTACAATTGGCTCAGCAATATCAGGTGAGGGCATATCCAACCCTGCTATTCATCAATCCGTCCGGAGAAATGGTTCACATGAGGGTTGGCGCCCCGCAAAAAATGCAGGATTATCTTGAAATGGGCAAAATTGCACTCACCCCCGGCGAAGGGTTTAACAGCTATATGAAAAAATTCCAGGAAGGTAACCGTGATCCCAAATTCATGATGAAATACCTTGATAGGCTACAGGGGGCCTACATGCCAATCAATGAACCTCTTAAACAATATTTTTCGTCCCAGAAAGAATCCGATTTGACTAATCGGGCGAATTGGGACATGATCTACCTGTACGTCACTGACATGGACTCACCCGAATTTACATATTTGCTCAGGCATCAGAAAGAATTTGAAAAACTTTACACGAAAGATTCTGTTAATTCAAAAATATCCGGTGTTTATCTCCAGTCTTTGGCAAATCTTTGCAGGAGCAGATCTTTTACAGATGAAAGCTATAATCAACTTAAACAAAAGATCAAAGATTCCGGATTTTCCGATGCAGACAAAGTGCTTTTCGGGGCCGACCTTAACCTTTTCCAGATGAAGTCGGAGATACAGAAATTCATAAATCTCGCCTACAGCGGAATTGACACCTATTACGCCAAAGATTATATTATGCTGAACCGTATGGCCTGGAATTTTTTCCAGATCACTACAGAACAAAAATATCTTGAAAAGGCATCTGAATGGGCTAAAAAATCTATCAATTTAAAAAGTACCGCTGAAAATAATGACACCTACGCCAATCTGATGTTTAAATTGGGAAATAAGTCAGAGGCAGTAAAATACGAAAAAATGGCCATTGAACTTGCAGTTAAAGAAAAGGGATCAGCCAAAGAATATGAAGAGAATCTGAAACGGTTCCAGGAATAAAAAATACTGCAAAGAACTTCTTCTTTGCAGTATTTTCAATATTAAAGAAAATCATTTTCTGTGTTTCGGTGATTTAACTGGTCACCATGGTGGTTAAGCCTGAGCGGTCGGCATCGGGAAATTATAAGGAATTTCACCTTCCGAATCCCTTATCTCCCCATGCATTGCCTCGTATTTTGCCACGTTTTCTTTGAGGGCTTTATACAATCGCTTTGCATGTTGCGGAGTAAGAATAATCCGCGATTTTACTTTTGCTTTTGGCACGCCAGGCATCATTTTAACAAAATCAACAATAAACTCCGCCGGAGAATGGGTAATGATCGCAAGGTTTGAATAAATGCCCTCACCCACTTCATCGGAAATTTCTATGTTGATTTGATTTAACGGATTTTTCTTGTCTTGCATAATCTGTGTTTTATACTATTCTTCTTTGGAAGCCAGGAGTATTTCATATTCCTCCTTGCTGCCTACAATGAGATTTTCGTATTCACGTAAACCTGTACCAGCAGGGATAAGATGACCTACGATCACATTTTCCTTCAACCCCATCAGGTCATCCTGGCGGGCATTGATAGCTGCCTGGGTAAGAACCTTTGTTGTTTCCTGGAAAGATGCGGCAGAAATCCAGCTTTTGGTTTGCAGGGAAGCACGTGTGATTCCCTGAAGAATCTGAAATGCTGTTGCCGGCTTGGCATCACGGGCATCAACCAGTTTCTTGTCCTTACGTTTCAGCATAGAAATTTCATCGCGCAATTTCCTCGCACTGATGATCTGACCAGCCTTCAATGTGGTAGAATCACCCGGGTCTTCAACAACCTTTTTTCCATAGATCCACTCATTTTCTTCCTGAAAGTCGATTTTATTGATCAACTCGCCTTCAAGGAAGCGTGAATCACCCGGATCCTCAACCTCAACCTTACGCATCATCTGGCGCACGATGGTTTCGAAATGTTTGTCGTTGATTTTCACACCCTGTAACCGGTACACTTCCTGAATTTCATTCACAATGTATTCCTGAACTTTCATCGGTCCTTTGATGGCAAGGATATCACTTGGGGTCAGAGCACCGTCAGAAAGAGCGGTACCAGCCCGTACATAGTCATTTTCCTGAGCCAGAATCTGTTTTGATGTTGATACAAGATACCGCTTTTCTTCACCTGTTTTTGACGTGATGATAACTTCACGGTTTCCTCTTTTCAATTTCTTCGCAAAGGATACCACACCATCAATTTCAGAAACAACAGCCGGGTCAGACGGGTTACGTGCCTCAAACAATTCAGTAACACGTGGCAGACCTCCAGTGATGTCACCGGCTTTCCCGATGGCACGTGGAATCTTTACAAGGACTTCACCTGCTTTGATCTTGACACCGTCTTCGGTATTGATGTGGGCACCCACAGGAATATCATAAATTTTAATCACCTCGCCTGATGCCGACAAAATATTGATAGCAGGATTTTTAGCTTTCTGACGGGATTCTATCACAACCTTTTCATGGTAACCGGTTTGTTCATCCGATTCAACACGGAAAGTCACGTTTTCAATAATGCTTTCAAAATTAACTTTTCCGGAAACTTCTGACAGAATAACCGCATTGTATGGGTCCCAGTCGCTGATCAATTGTCCTTTTTGAACAGTATCACCGTTGCTGAAATATAATTTCGCACCATAAGGGATGTGAGCAGAGGTAAGGGCAATTCTGGTATTCCTGTCAACAATCCTCATTTCTGCGGAACGACCTATCACAATTTCACACTTATCACCGGATTCACTGGTAAAATCAACCGCCCTTAGTTCATCGATTTCAAGTATTCCTTCATATTTTGCTTCAATGCGGGATGCGCTGGCAATGTTGACACCGGCAACCCCCCCAACGTGGAATGTACGCAAGGTTAACTGTGTGCCGGGCTCTCCGATACTCTGGGCAGCAATTACCCCTACAGCTTCACCCCTCTGAACCATGCTTCCCGTGGCAAGATTACGCCCATAGCATTTGGCGCAAACACCTTTCTTTGATTCGCAGGTTAGCACCGAACGAATTTCAACGCCTTCAAGCGGGGAGCTGTCAATAACGTATGCGATCTCTTCCGTAATTTCGCTGCCTGCAGTGATAATAAGATGGCCCAATTGCGGATGATGTATATCATGAAGGGAAACACGGCCAAGAATCCTGTCGTAGAGTGACTCAACAACCTCCTCGGCCTTCTTCAGTGCAGTGATGGTTAAACCACGCAAGGTGCCGCAATCCTCTTCGGAAATAATTACATCCTGGGATACATCGACCAAACGACGTGTAAGATATCCGGCATCTGCAGTTTTCAACGCAGTATCTGCCAAACCCTTACGGGCACCGTGGGTAGAAATAAAGTACTCAAGTACCGACAATCCTTCTTTGAAATTTGAAAGGATCGGATTCTCAATAATCTCACCGCCACCTGCACCTGATTTTTGCGGTTTTGCCATAAGACCGCGCATTCCGGATAACTGGCGGATTTGCTCTTTAGATCCACGGGCACCTGAGTCAAGCATCATATAAACAGAGTTAAATCCCTGTTTGTCATTGATCAGCTGGTTCATCAAAGAAACCGTAAGCTGAGAGTTGGCATGAGTCCAGATATCAATAATCTGATTATAACGCTCATTGTTTGTAATGAAACCGTTGTTGTAATTGTTTACAACTTCCTCAACTTCAGCACGGGCATCTGCAACAAGTGATTCTTTGATCGCCGGAACAATAACATCATCAAGATTAAATGACAATCCGCCCTGGAAGGCCATTTTGAATCCAAGATCCTTGATGTCATCCAGGAATTTCGCAGTTTTTGCAGTACCTGTTTTTTTCAGAATCTGACCGATGATATCACGCAATGATTTTTTTGTGAGCAACTGGTTGATGTAACCATATTCTTCCGGAACGACCTGATTGAATAAAATACGGCCGACTGTTGTCTCAATGATCCTGGTTACTTTTTCAAAACCTTCATAAAAAGTATGGCGTACCTTTATAATTGAATGAAGGTCAACACATTTCTCATTGTATGCAATAATAACTTCCTCCGGGGAATAGAATGTCATTCCCTCCCCTTTCATCTTCATCGCACTGTCACTTTTCCGGGCTTTGGTCATATAATATAATCCAAGTACCATGTCCTGGGAGGGAACCGTAACCGGAGCGCCGTTTGCCGGATTAAGAATGTTGTGGGAAGCAAGCATTAACAGCTGTGCTTCAAGAATGGCTGCATTACCAAGCGGAACATGAACAGCCATCTGGTCACCGTCAAAGTCGGCATTAAAAGCCGTACAAACAAGTGGATGCAACTGGATGGCCTTGCCTTCGATCAATTTCGGCTGAAAAGCCTGAATTCCAAGTCGGTGAAGCGTGGGTGCACGGTTTAGCATAACCGGATGACCTTTCAGGATGCTTTCAAGGATATCCCATACAACCGGATCCTTACGGTCAACAATTTTCTTTGCTGATTTCACGGTTTTCACAATACCGCGCTCAAGCATTTTACGAATAATGAATGGTTTATATAATTCCGATGCCATTTCCTTTGGCAATCCACATTCATTGAGTTTTAATTCCGGGCCAACAACAATAACCGAACGGCCAGAATAGTCGACACGTTTACCAAGCAAATTCTGACGGAACCTGCCCTGCTTCCCTTTCAAACTATCCGACAAAGATTTTAAGGCACGGTTTGATTCGGTTTTAACGGCACTCGCTTTACGTGAATTATCGAACAATGAATCGACAGCCTCCTGCAGCATCCGTTTCTCATTACGGAGTATTACATCAGGGGCCTTGATTTCAATCAGTCGTTTCAATCGGTTGTTGCGGATAATCACCCGGCGATAAAGGTCGTTCAGGTCGGAGGTAGCAAAACGTCCACCATCCAAAGGAACCAATGGGCGTAATTCAGGTGGAATAACCGGTACAACTTTCACGATCATCCATTCCGGCCGGTTCTCCAAACGCTTTTGACCATCACGGAACGACTCAAACACCTGCAGGCGCTTTAAAGCTTCTGCTTTACGTTGTTGCGATGTTTCTGTGTTGGCTTTTACACGCAAATCATACGATTCCTTGTCAAGATCAAGACGGGCTAACAATTCGCAAAGGGCTTCCGCTCCCATCCGGGCAACAAATTTACTCGGATCCGAATCATCCAGGTACTGATTTTCCTGGGGAAGCTTATCCATAATATCGAAGTATTCTTCTTCCGACAGAAAATCAAGGTAATTGATTCCATCGATCAGTTTCACCCCGGGATTGATAACAACATATTTTTCGTAGTAGATAATGGCTTCCAGCTTCTTGGTGGGTAACCCAAGCAACGAACCTATTTTATTTGGAAGTGACCTGAAAAACCAGATATGAGCAACCGGGACAACAAGTTGAATATGCCCCATGCGCTCCCGCCTGACTTTCTTCTCGGTAACTTCCACACCACAGCGGTCGCATACAATTCCTTTGTAACGTATACGTTTATACTTGCCGCAATGGCATTCCCAGTCTTTAACAGGTCCAAAGATGCGTTCGCAGAACAGACCATCACGTTCAGGTTTATAAGTCCTGTAATTGATGGTCTCAGGCTTTAACACCTCACCACTTGACATCTCGAGGATCTTTTCCGGCGAAGCAAGGCTAATGGTAATCTTTGAAAAGCTGCTGTTGACCTGACCCTCTTTTCTGTAAGCCATATTTTTTTATATTTCGATTGAAAACCAAAAACAGAAAATTCACAAACATTGTTGGCTGCTGCCCTGCCTATTAATCAAAGCTCAGGCTTAGGCCCAAACCGCGCAATTCATGAACCAATACATTGAATGACTCAGGAATACCAGGTGTTGGCATAGACTCACCTTTAACGATGGTTTCATAAGCTTTGGCACGACCGATCACATCATCAGACTTCACCGTTTGAATTTCAAGCAGGATATTTGCTGCGCCAAAAGCTTCAAGCGCCCAGACTTCCATTTCTCCAAAACGCTGTCCCCCGAATTGAGCCTTACCACCAAGCGGCTGCTGTGTAATAAGTGAATAGGGGCCGATAGAACGTGCATGCATTTTATCATCAACCATGTGATGCAGTTTCAGCATGTAGATGAAACCAACTGTGGTAGGCTGATCAAACCGTTCGCCGGATAAACCATCATGCAGATAGACTTTTCCGTTTCGGGGTAATCCTGCCTTGTCAAGATACTCATTGATCTGGTCGATGGTTGCCCCATCGAAAATTGGTGTATTGAAACGCAAGCCAAGTTTTTTACCAGCCCAGCCAAGAATCGTTTCATATATTTGTCCAAGGTTCATACGTGAAGGAACGCCCAGCGGGTTAAGAACAACATCCACCGGTGTACCATCAATCAGGAATGGCATATCTTCCTCGCGCTGGATACGGGCAACAATCCCTTTGTTTCCATGGCGTCCTGCCATTTTATCACCCACCTTCAATTTGCGTTTTTTGGCAATATATACTTTTGCCATCTGCACAATACCAGCGGGTAAATCATCGCCGACAACCGCTACAAATTTCTTACGGTTATGAACACCCAGAATCTCCTTGAACTTGATGATGAAATTGTTAATCAAGGTTTTAATGAGGTCATTTTTGTCCTTATCCGTTGTCCATTTGTTTGGATTGACATTGAGATAGTCGATATCCATCAAACTTTTGGTCTGAAATTTTGCCCCTTTTGCAATGATTTCCTGCTTGAAATTATTATAAACTCCCTGAGAAACCTTACTGGCTACCAGGATATTAAGCTTTTCAACAAGCTTAACCCTGAGTTTGTCCACCTCCTTGTGGTAATCATCGTCCAATTTCTTGATATCATCTTTTTCACGGGCCTTGGCCTTGCGGTCTTTGATGATCCTTGAAAATAGTTTTTTATCAATAACGACACCTTTCATCGAAGGAGGAGCTTTCAAAGAAGCATCCTTGACATCTCCGGCCTTATCACCAAAAATGGCACGCAATAATTTTTCCTCCGGTGTCGGATCACTTTCACCTTTAGGTGTAATTTTTCCGATAAGAATATCACCTTCGCTTACTTCGGCACCAATCCTGATCAAACCGTTTTCATCCAGATCCTTGGTTGCTTCAGCACTTACATTCGGGATATCGTTGGTCAACTCCTCTACACCGCGCTTTGTATCACGGACTTCCAGGGTAAACTCTTCAATATGAATGGAAGTAAAAATATCTTCCTTCAGCACTTTTTCAGAGATCACGATGGCATCTTCAAAGTTGTAACCCTTCCAGGGCATGAACGCAACCATAAGATTACGGCCAAGTGCCAGTGATCCATCCTTGGTGGCATACCCTTCGCACAGCACCTGACCTTTGGCAACTTTGTCGCCCTTCCGAACAATCGGTCGCAGGTTAACACAGGTATTCTGATTGGTACGGGCAAACTTTGTCAGAATATAACGCTTTGAATCCTCATCGAAACTGACCAGTCGTTCTTTTTCATCACGATTGTACTTGATCACAATTTCGTTGGCATCAACATACTCAACAATTCCATCTCCTTCAGCATTGATCAGAACCCGGGAATCGTGGGCCACGTCATCTTCAATTCCGGTACCTACCAGGGCAGCTTCAGGGTTTAACAATGGAACAGCCTGGCGCATCATGTTTGATCCCATGAGTGCACGGTTGGCATCATCATGCTCCAGAAAGGGAATCAAGGATGCTGCAATGGATGCAATCTGGTTGGGAGCAATGTCGACAAGGTCAACCTTTGTTTTTTCAATAATCGGGTAATCTGCGAGATAACGAACTTTAACCTTCTCCTCGCTAAAGTTACCAACATCATCCATCGGAGTAGTTGCCTGTCCGATGATTTTGTGTTCCTCTTCCTCCGCTGTCAGATAAGTAGGTTGCTCTTCAAGGGTAACCCTTCCATCAACCACCTTATGATATGGTGTTTCGATAAAGCCAAGTTTATCAATTTTTGCGTATACGCAAAGGGAAGAGATCAACCCGATGTTCGGGCCTTCAGGGGTTTCGATGGTACACAACCGTCCATAATGGGTATAGTGAACGTCACGAACCTCAAATCCGGCACGCTCACGGGAAAGTCCACCAGGTCCAAGTGCAGAAATACGGCGCTTATGGGTCAACTCCGATAACGGGTTGGTTTGATCCATGAACTGTGACAACTGATTTGTGCCAAAAAAAGTATTGATAACCGACGACAACGTTTTGGCATTGATCAGGTCCATGGGTGTAAACACCTCATTGTCACGGACATTCATCCTCTCACGGATGGTACGTGCCATTCTTGAAAGACCAACACCAAATTGATTGTACAACTGCTCACCGACAGTACGAACACGACGGTTACTCAAGTGGTCGATATCATCAACTTCTGCTTTCGCATTGACAAGTTCGATCAGATATTTTATAATTGAGATGATGTCTTCCTTTGTCAGTACTTTGGTTTCAACAGGAGTTGAGAGGTTAAGTTTCCTATTGATTCTGTACCGGCCGACATCACCAAGATCGTATCTTTTATCAGAGAAGAACAATTTTTCGATAATACCACGTGCCGTTTCCTCATCAGGAGGTTCAGCATTACGTAACTGACGGTAAATAAATTCGACGGCTTCCTTTTCTGAATTTGCAGGATCCTTCTGCAGTGTATTGAAAATGATTGAATAATCAGTGGCAAGGGCTTCCTCCCTGTGAACAAGGATGGCTTTGATACCAGCATCCAGAATTTGGTCTATGTGATCATTTTCCAGGATGGTTTCCCGCTCGATGATAACCTCAGTACGCTCGATAGATACAACTTCACCGGTATCTTCATCAACAAAATCCTCAATCCATGACCGTACAACACGAGCAGCAAGCTTTGAACCTACAACACGTTTCAGTGCAGTCCGGCTTACTTTAATTTCCTGTGCCAGGCCGAATATTTCGAGGATATCTTTATCAGTTTCAAAACCGATGGCACGCAACAATGTAGTGACCGGTAATTTTTTCTTACGGTCGATGTAGGCATACATCACATTATTAATGTCAGTTGTAAATTCAATCCAGGAACCTTTAAAAGGAATAATCCTGGCCGAATACAACTGAGAGCCATTGGCATGAAAACTTGTACTGAAGAAAACGCCGGGTGAACGATGGAGTTGCGAAACAACAACCCTTTCAGCTCCATTGACCACAAATGTGCCACGGGGAGTCATGTAAGGTATCATCCCAAGATAAACATCCTGGATAATTGTTTCAAAATCTTCATGTTCCGGATCAGTACAATAAAGCTTCAACTTGGCTTTTAGTGGAACGCTATAGGTGAGGCCGCGTTCAATACATTCTTCTATGGAGTAACGGGGGGGGTCGATGAAATAATCCAGAAATTCAAGCACAAAATTGTTCCGTGCATCGGAAATCGGGAAATTTTCAGCAAAAACCTTGTACAACCCTTCATTGACCCTATTCTCAGGATTCGTCTCCAGTTGGAAAAAATCCTGAAATGATTTTACCTGAATGTCAAGAAAATCAGGATACTCAGCTTTGATCTTTGTGGATCCAAAGCGAATTCTTTCGGTTTTTTTTGAAGCCAAGGCCGGTATATTTTATTCCCGCAAACGGGAAGGTTTGAAATTAATTTTTATAAATAAATCATAGACCTCTTCACACCGGAAGAGATCTATGACTTTATTAAGGTATAAGAAACGTTTGTCTTACTTAATTTCAACCTCTGCACCAGCTTCTTTTAATTGAATCATTAAAGCGTTTGCTTCATCTTTCGAAACTCCTTCTTTAATAGCTTTCGGTGCAGCATCTACTAATTCCTTTGCTTCTTTCAAGCCAAGACTTGTCAGTTCCTTTACTAATTTAACAACGGCCAACTTAGCCTGTCCTGCTGATTTGAGAATCACATCAAATGTGCTCTTTTCTTCAGGTTCGGTTGCTACGACAGCAGTAGGCCCTGCTACAGCTACCGCTGCTGCTGCTGGTTCAATACCATACTCATCCTTCAGAATTTTTGCTAATTCGTTAACCTCTTTTACTGTCAAATTAACTAACTGTTCTGCAAAAGCTTTTAAATCTGCCATTTTTGTTACTATTTGTGTTCCGGTTTGTCGAAACGGTTATTACTAAAATTACTCTTTCGTTTGTTTCTTGTTATTCAGGCTTTTCCGATAATGTCTTTACAATTCCGGAAAGTGTGTTCCCACCCGACTGTAACGCCGAAAGAACATTCTTTGCAGGGGATTGTAACAGGCCAATCAGGTCGCCGATCAATTCGAATTTCGATTTGATACTAACCAGTGTATCCAACTGATTATCGCCCAGATAAATACATTCTTCAACATAAGCACCTTTCAGAATGGGCTTCGGAGCAGTTTTGCGAAATTCTTTGATCAATTTTGCCGGGTCATTTGCCACCTCTGAAAACATAATGGAGGTGGGGCCTGTAAGTACCGGATAAAGTTCCTCAAAGGATTTACCGGTGCGCTCCATGGCTTTTTGTAACAAAGAATTTTTCACTACCCGCAACTGCACATTCCTTTTAAAGCAAGTCCTTCTTAATCTGCTTGTTGTAGATGCATTCAGTGAAGAAGTATCAGCCAGGTAAAAGGAATTTGCTCCTTTTAACTGTTCTGCAAGGGAATCAATAAGCTGGGATTTTTCTTCTTTTTTCATGATTGTTGTCTCTCAGATTTCTGTAATTATGCGGTAACCGATTTCGGATCAACCGGAACACTTGGGCTCATGGTACTCGACATGTAAATGCTCTTTACATAAGTACCTTTCGCTGATGACGGTTTCAGTTTGATAATGGTGTTGATCAATTCCTTGGCATTTTCCACAATTTTATCCCTTTCAAAAGAAACCTTTGCAACGGATGCGTGGATGATACCAAATTTATCAACTTTGAAATCAATTTTACCTGCTTTTACCTCTTTGACGGCCTTTCCTACCTCCATGGTAACAGTCCCCGTTTTTGGGTTGGGCATTAATCCACGTGGTCCGAGGATTCTGCCAAGTGCACCAACCTTGGCCATAACACTGGGCATGGTGATAATTACATCTACATCCGTCCAGCCATTTTTGATTTTGTCAACATATTCATCCAAACCTACAAAATCAGCACCAGCCTGCATCGCCTCTTCCTCCTTATCGGGAGTACAAAGAACGAGAACGCGAATGGTTTTTCCTGTACCGTGAGGAAGCGTCACAATACCACGAACCATTTGGTTGGCTTTACGGGGATCAACCCCCAGACGAACGTCAATATCAACGGATGAGTCAAACTTAGTATTGCTGATCTCTTTGACAAGCGCAGCAGCATCCGCTAACGAATAAACGGCAGTCTTGTCAATTTTCGACAAGGCAACCTTCCTCTTTTTTGTCAGCTTTATCATTGTTATTATATTAAATTGTTGTTAATGAGGTCTTTTAAACAACTGTTTGTTTACAAAATTAACGCTTGAAAGGTGCCGTACCTGTCACAGTTATTCCCATGCTACGAGCAGTTCCGGCGACCATTTTCGTAGCCGATTCCAGTGTGAACGCATTCAGGTCAGGCATTTTATCTTCAGCGATTTTCTGCACTTGTTCCCAGGAAACCGAAGCAACTTTGTTGCGGTTGGGTTCAGGTGATCCTTTCTTGAGATTGGAAACTTCCATCAATTGTACAGCAACAGGAGGAGTTTTGACAATAAAGTCAAACGACTTGTCACGGTAAACAGTAATGATCACAGGAATAATTTTTCCTGCTTTGTCCTGGGTGCGTGCATTGAATTGCTTGCAAAACTCCATGATATTCACACCTTTGGCACCCAACGCAGGTCCGATAGGAGGTGAAGGGTTCGCAGCCGCTCCCTTTATCTGTAGCTTGATAATTCCACTTACTTCTTTTGCCATTTTACTGATTGATTTTAGTTGTGATTGGTTGAATTTAAAAGACGTTGCAAGCAACCTCTCAACAAATGACCTATCGCTATTCTTTTTGAACTTGCATAAAACTTAATTCCAGCGGGGTCTTTCTTCCGAAAATTTTGACCATCACCTTCAATTTTTTCTTCTCTTCGTTAATCTCTTCAATTACACCGCTAAAACTGTTAAATGGTCCATCGGTGACAGTGACTGTTTCACCAACAATAAATGGAACATTTACCTCTTCACCCTGCTCGGACAATTCGTCAAATTTTCCAAGAATGCGTTTTACTTCAGAAGGACGCAGAGGATGTGCTTCACCTTTTGCGCCAAGAAAACCAAGTACACCGGGGATGTTTCGGATAATGTGAGGAACTTCACCAACGAGTGTAGCTTCTATTAAAACGTAACCAGGAAAATAGTTGCGCTCCTTGCTGACTTTCTTCCCATTCCGGATCAGGTATACTTTTTCGGTCGGAATCAGCACTTGTGAAACATACTCCTCCAAATGATGGTTTACAATTTCACTTTCGAGATATTGTTTAACCTTTTTCTCATTCCCGGAGATAGCCCGCACAACGTACCATTTTTTGGTTACTTCAATCATTCTGATAATGAGATTGATACTCGATTTATGCTTTTACCTTAGATAAATAAACCCAGACGGGTTAAAAAAGTTTGTAGAATTGCATTAGAATATTGCGAAACACTTCATCCATCGCAAACACAATAATGGCGATGATTAGCGAAGCAACAGAAACCACAATGGCACTGCCCTGCAATTCAGCCCATGAAGGCCAGGACACCTTATGCATAAGCTCATCGTAGCTTTCCTGAATATATGTAACAACTTTATTATTAGCCATTTATCTAATGTTTTGCACGGGTGGTAGGAATCGAACCCACAGCCTACGGTTTTGGAGACCGCCACTCTACCAGTTGAGCTACACCCGTGTGTAATTAAACTTTATAAACTTTGCTATTTAACGATTTCGCTATTTCGCTATTTCGCTTTTCGCTATTTATTTTTAGTCCAGGATTTCTGTAACCTGCCCTGCACCAACTGTACGGCCACCTTCACGGATAGCGAAACGAAGTCCTTTGCTCATGGCGATTTCCGAAATCAGGTCAACATGGATGGTGATATTATCGCCAGGCATACACATTTCAACACCTTCCGGCAGATGAATTTCTCCAGTAACATCGGTGGTACGGAAATAGAATTGCGGGCGATATTTGTTATGGAACGGAGTATGACGTCCACCTTCCTGGGTTTTCAGTACGTAAATCTCGGCTTTGAATTTTTTATGAGGTGTAATGGAACCAGGTTTTGCGATAACCATACCACGGCGGATGGAATCTTTATCAATACCACGGAGCAGCATACCGGCATTGTCACCAGCTTCTCCCCTGTCGAGGATTTTCCGGAACATTTCAACACCCGTTACAACTGACTTCAGTTTTTCTGCACCCATTCCGATAATTTCAACAGGATCACCTGTGTTGATGACACCGGTTTCAATTCTTCCGGTAGCAACTGTTCCACGTCCGGTAATGGAGAATACATCTTCAACCGGCATAAGGAAAGGTTTGTCAACATCGCGGGTGGGCAATGGGATGTAGCTGTCAACAGCATCCATCAGTTCCATAATTTTATCAACCCATTTAGGTTCCTTGTTCAAACCACCCAGAGCTGATCCCTGGATAACCGGAGTATTGGCACCATCAAAGCCGTAGAAGGTGAGCAGATCACGGATTTCCATTTCAACAATTTCCAGGATTTCAGGATCGTCAACACTGTCGCACTTGTTCATAAAAACAACCAGCTTGGGTACACCAACCTGCCGAGCGAGCAGGATATGTTCACGGGTTTGTGGCATGGGACCATCTGTTGCAGCAACAACGATGATTGCACCGTCCATCTGGGCGGCTCCGGTAACCATATTCTTGATATAGTCAGCATGACCAGGACAGTCAACGTGCGCATAGTGACGAAGTGCTGTCTGATACTCAATATGAGCAGTGTTAATCGTGATTCCACGTGCTTTTTCTTCCGGAGCATTGTCGATTGAGTCAAACGACCTGTACTCAGATAAACCTTTATCTGCCAGAACTAAAGTGATGGCAGCTGTTAACGTGGTTTTACCGTGATCAATGTGGCCGATCGTACCAACATTGACATGCGGTTTGGAGCGTGAAAATTTTTCTTTAGCCATTTTATTAAAGTTTAATTACAAAGTTTAATTACGATTATTTGTTTACTGTTTTCTTTTTGCATTACCAACGAACAGAGACACACCAAAGTGCGTCTTTACGCTGTTCTGAGAGCCTTTGAGCAGAATTGAACTGCTGACCCCTTCCTTACCAAGGAAGTGCTCTACCCCTGAGCTACAAAGGCGAAATTTTGTGAGCGGAAGACGGGGCTCG
>CAIQUS010000075.1 GCA_903875045.1 uncultured Bacteroidales bacterium | reverse complement strand
GCGGTTAAATAATTTGTTAGCAGAATTATCGGAGTGCCCTCTCCGAAAATTCGTTTATTCATCAAATCAACATTTTAAAAAATTGTTAAACCGCAAAGAACACAAAGAAACCGCAAAAGAGCCGCAGAGGGAACTCGCAGCTAACTATAACTTTGCGGCCCTCTGCGAAAAAACTCTGCGGACCTTTGCGGTTAAATTATTTGTTAGCAGACTTATCGGAGTGCCCTCTTGAGTGGATTTGTTTTTGCTGATCAGAATAATTTATCCATATTTGTTGGTTCGATTATTTATTCCATAAAACATACTTTGAAATGAAAAATACAGAGAATGACATCAATGATGATGAATTTATCTATGACGACAAAGAAGCCGCAAGAGTTATCATGCAGGGGGTTACTGAAAACCTGAGGAAGAAACTGCGTATAGAAGATATCATAAAGATACTTGACTACAAGTACGAATACCTTCAGATGGAAGGATATATGACCGATAGTATACCCACCCAGGAGGAACTCAAAAAACTGGATCAGGATGCATTGGATGAATTTGTTTTGGCAAACGCCAAATTGCGGAAGATTCATTTAACCAGCGATGAACTATTGGAAATATGGGTAGCTGAGGGGGATTACTTTGAAGGCGATGACGACGGAACGATGTACGTTACTGAAGATGCAGCACAGGTGGTTTATGAAAATATCAGCGATGAGCTAAAAGAAAAACTTGATATTGAAGATATTATAACAATTCTGGAAGTAGAATTCGAATATCAGCAACAGACCGGGTTGGTGTCAGACCAGGAATCCATTGTTGATGTCCCGATGGATGTTGATTTTGAGGCCATGGAGTATTTCATTATCCATGAATGTGTCAAGTCTGATATTATTTTAACCCATGAAGAGTTCCTGGACATACTGGAAGCGGAGAACATATATCTTGACAGTCTTGGATTGATTGATGATTTGGGTATTCAGAAGCATTTTAACTAAGAATTGCTACAGCTGACTACAGGAATGTCTAAAAAATGACATTAGAATTTTCACCGGTGTTATCTGAACGCAAAGAGTTGACTCTTTTCAACAGAATTCTCATGGAAGAGATATGGAATTATCCTGAAGAGTCTATTAAATCAGGAGGATACGTCCTTGACAGTTTAGAAGCATGTTTCTGGTGTGTCATGAATAGCCTTATAGCCGTTGCAGGTGGTTTGGTGTGTATTTATCGTATTCTTCAATCACAATCTTCTTCTATGACATCATGACTTTCCAGGAATTGGGGTGCATTAATAATTTAACTCCGTTTTCTGCAACTGAACGATGCGAACTTAATGATTCAACATGCCTCTTATCTTTTGAGATATTTCATCCGAATAATAAATCGAACCACACAGGTGGCACTTTTTCGCCATCTCAAAAAATATCTTTGGTTCATTGGCATTGTCAAATAGTTTTTTCCCTAATTCAAAAGGTACTGTATTGTCCTCACGGCTGTGTATGCTTAAAAGTGGTTTTTTATAAGTTTTTATTGATTTCATTGCATTGTGTTTTTCGGCAATCAAAATGCGACCTATAAATCCAAACTTTTTGGATGCCATGTCTTTATAAGTGGAAAATCCACCTTCAATAACTAAGCCATCTATTTCGTTTTGCCTTTTTGATGCTACCACTGGTGCTAAATTTCCGCCAAGAGATTGTCCGTAAATGACCAATTTGGTTCCTTTTACATCCTGTCTTGTTTTCAAATAGTCAAGAGCAGAAAGTGCGTCTGTCAGGACATTTTTTCTTTTGGCTTTACCTTGTGAGAATCCGAAACCACTATAATCAAACATGAATATTTGAAATCCATATTTTAAAAAGGAAGTCATTTTCAACTGGTTATATAGCGTACCAGCATTCCCGTGAAGTTGCAACAGTGTAAATGTGGGTGTTTGATTTTTCGGTTTTACAAACCAACCATTCAGTGTGTCTCCATTCGCATTTTTGAAAAGAACACTTTCGATGGTATAAATTAAATCAACAGTATCCTTCCAATTTTTCATTAAAGTTGTGGGTTGATGATTACTCCCGGAAAAATAGAGGCAGAGCGTATCAGCATTGGGATCAATCCATGTGATGTTCGTGGTGGTTTTAAGGAATTTCGCAGGATGGAGAACCATTTTATTAAAACTACAGCTTGTAAGAGAATGTGAAAGAATCACGAAAATCACCAACATGGTCCTGGTAGTTCTGATGGTGGCTATTGGTTTGAGGTTAATTTCCATTTATTCTGTATATAAGTTCAACTACTCCTTGCACAAATTCTCGCCTCCTGCAACCCTTTTTATGATCTTCTTCAGATGTTTCCGTTGGTCGTTTTTAGTCAGGTATGCCTGAACACCTGCCACGCACATCTGAACTTCCCACACGTTTCGTTCCTCGGAAGTCAGGATCACGATGGGTTTACCCGGGAATATCCGCTTCAGCTTTTTTACATTCTTCACGGGATCGGTGCCGGGAAGAAGCAGGTCATGCAGGATCAGGTCAAATATCTCCGGATCAGTTTTTGGGGATAAAACTCTTGATACAATCAATGAAGTTCCTGGTTCCAGTTATTAACGTTTCCAGTTCTTTTTCTTCTATCTAAAATTTGAAGCCATAATCCCCTTCCTGCCTCAGATTGGCAAGTTCAGAAAATAATTCACCAAATTCAATCGGAATAATTCCGGGGTTGATAAAGTTAAGGTTGAATTGATTTCTTGCACCTGAATGGGTTTTCGATTTGATATGATTACTCATAAAAAGCGCATCAACCATGTAAAAGCAGGCATAGTAACACCTGTTAATTGCGGAAGTCAATAGATGATGGTTGGCCATCAATAAGGCTGCTGTATACGATTCTTCCGCCTTATTTATTCTGTACGATATGTAATCAGTTATAAGTTCTTCATTCATAGCTGAATGCCTTCTGATCTTACTGAGTCAAAAAGTGGAGTATCACTTTGATTGTTATTCCACTCCCCTGCAGAGTAGACAAATGCTGAAATGGGTTGGCCTGCAGATAGTTCAACCTTATACAACTTTTTTCTTATTTGTTTCCGATCCTGGTAATCCACTCGTGGCTTATTTAAAAGGATCAGGATATCCCAATCAGAATCAGGTCGGAAATTATCTCTTGCTCTCGAACCAAATAAAAAGATCTGAGCCCCAGGATCAACTGATACAACCGTTTTCTTTATTTCTGCTAAGATATTGATTGCCTGTTTAGTCATAATACAAAGATACTTCTATTTATCAATACCATAGTCATATTCATTTGAAGAATCAAATCAATTCTTTCTTCAATGGGATACTCATCTGAAACAAATGAACAGACTCCTCAAACCGGGATAAAATAGTACGTTATTTAAAAAATTCCAAGTTCCAAATCTCAAGCTCCAAACCCCAGGGAGAGAACTAAATGATTAAAGCATCCGTCTTCTGAGTAGGTGGATTGGAAAAGCCCATTTAAAGGGCCAAAGTCGATATCTTTGGTCAATAATTCCTTTACCATACCTTCAAGAATATGGACTCGGTATTTGTCTTTTAAAACACTGACAGGTCTTGCAGACACTGTCAGGTTTCTGGAAATCAGACCTGACAGGGTCTTTTAGACCTGACAGGGTCTGAAAAACTGCGCTCAAATACCCGGCCCCTCATGCATGGACTGTACTTCCCTGTTTTCCAGCAGTTCCTTTATCCGCGGATAGGCGCCCAGAAACAGATAAACCCCGATGGCGATCAATACCAGGGAGATGATCAATGTAATGTTATAAATGGAGATGGAAATCAGGTCCGACTGATAGAGTGCCTGGGTGAGAATAACCCCCAGCCATCCGCTGGAATGGTTTAAAAAACTGTAAAGCCCTGAGATAGTCCCTTTGCGTGCCGGATCGAGGAACATGCAGTTTCGCAACCCGAGAATGGCAAGTCCGCTAAAACCCAGCCTCATCAGGGTCATAAAAATGACGATCTCCAAAACGGTGTGGCTTCCCGTTATCTGATAGTAGGCCAGGCTTCCGGCAATGGATATGACAACCAACACAATGTTAAACAACATCACCTGGCGAATGGAATAACGTTTCTCGAGAAACATCGTTGGAAATCGGCCCACCAGCATGCTTCCGGCGAAAACCACGCTTAAAAGGCCATATTTGGAAGCCGTGATACCCATTTCATCGATGAACAAAAAGGAGGAAAATGCGAGAAAAGCACCCTGAAGCATAAAAAGGGTGAGGATGACCAGGCTGATCCTGAAAAGCGCGGTGTTTCTGATGATCTCCCGGTATGTCTTCAATAAAATGATGGGATTCAGGTTGACCTTTTCGGGTTGTTGATGTTCTTCTTTTCGGCTTTTTATCAGGAATATGATGAAGATGACGAGCAGGGTGAGCATGGTCATCAGCCAGAAATTCCAGCGCCAGGAAAAGTAGTCGGTGACAACACCCCCGAGCACAGGGGCAAGCATGGGAGCCAGGGCGACCAGCAGGGAGAACCAGGCCAGCCGGCCAAGCAGATCGTCTTTTCCGGAACGGTCGCCAATCCAGGTCTGGGCTGTGATGATGATCAGGCCGCTGCCGACAGCAAGAATGAGCCGGCCGAGGTCAATCATGTAAATATTAACGGCAAGCCCGCACAACAGGTGGCTGATCAAACAGGCAATGCTGCCATACATCAGCAAGGTTCTTTTTTTTACGATGTCGGTCAGGGGACCTAGAAAAGCAAAACTCAGTGCCAGGGCGATCGAGTAAAGATTGATGTTGAAAGTAGCCTGGACTTTATCAATGCCGAAATCCGATGCAATTTTTGGCAGGGATGGAAGGAAAACGTTTCCTCCCATCCGGGTCACAAGGGTAATGAACAGGATAATGGCAGCAACTGCGCCTTGCGAGATCCTGGTTTTACGTGCCATTACCGGCATTTTTAACAACGACCCGGTATATTGCTTCCAGCAACCGCTGAAGGTTTGATTTTCCCTGGTGCATCACATGAAGACAACCCGGCATGGAGTTGATCTCGCCAACGATGTACCCATTTTCGCCAAACAGAAGATCGACCCCGCAAAGTTTCATATCCATAATCCTTACGGTCTCTTTGGCGATCTTTATCGCTTCCTCGTCGGGTTCCCACCATACGCCGTTTCCGCCAACCGAAATGTTCGACCTGAAATCTTCACCTGCTGAATTGTCGCGCAAAACGCCAAAAACCACCTCCCCGTCACACAAGGTAATCCTTGCATCACGCCCTTTGCTTGTGGCAATAAACTCTTGTGCAAGAAGATCCCTGCCGCTGTTTTTGCAATATAAATCGTGTATGTTTTGAAGCTCCTTCCGGTTGTGGATAAGGCATACCCCTTCGCCTTTCGATCCGTCGGGAACTTTGAGTACCATTGGAAAACCGATCCGTTCTATGATCCAGTCCAACCGGCTATGGACATTGACCAGAATGGTTTTGGCCACGGGAATCCCTGCCCGCAGCAATTTTTGATACGTGTGCAGTTTGTCAAGGGATCCGGCAATATTCTTCGCTTTGTGCAACGAAAATACGCCGAGCATTTCCAATTGGCGCAGCAGGGCGAAATGGAAATAGCTTACCTCCCGTTCAAACATGCACAGGGCGAAATCGGGCAATGACCGGTATTCGCCATGAACATGGATCCGGGTCAGCTGGTCGGCAGCTATTTCCAGATCGATGTCGTCCATGTTGATAAATTCAAGTTTGAAAGGAAGTTTCTGCAGATTGCTTAAATCTTCCACTGAAAAATAACCCTCGCCGGGCTTTACGTCTGAGATGATCCAACCGTTTAACATAGTGTTTGATATTTGTTATTTTATCCAATCGGGATCGGCCTTTTCCCTGATCATTACCGGAAGTTTAACCTGGGTGGCAGATCCGGTTTTTTTAATTCCTGTTTCGTAAAGACTGTTTTGCCAGCCTTGTTTCATCGCGACAATTCTCAACGGGTTCAGCAGTTTCTGTAAATCCGAGAAGAAGTTATAGGTCATGCAATCCTTTGAAAGCTGCTGATGCGCTTTCTCTTCGATCAATCCCGGATTGAACTCTGGTGTTTCCGGTGAAGGTTCAACATAACAGATATAGCGACGTTCTTCAAGATCGGCAAAAATCTGCACCTGGACAAGGTTTGTCCCCACCTCGGATGCCACCTGCCTGATGACCTCATGTACCAGGCTTGCCGGAATTTTTTCATCGGTGATGTTCAGGATCTCGCTGCTTTTATATTGAAAAACGATGTTGGGGGTTTTGCCGGTAAATCCTTCAACCTTCACGATATCTTTCATGTTGTACCGATAGAGCCCCGACCATGTGGTGACGATCAGTTCGTAGGTTTTTCCATCTTCCACCTCGTGTGCCAGCAGCGTCGGACCTCCATCTTCGGGAAGGAATTCATAAAACGCGGTATAGATCGATAAAATTCCCGCAGGATCGCCAGGCTTTGACGGAATATTGATCCTTGCTTCACTCGCGCCATATCCGGCATCGAAATAACAGGCATTTTCCGGCATCAGGTTTTTCAGGTCTTTGACATAGTGGCCAACGGAAGAGGATATCCAAAACACCATCACATTCAGAAATGGCCAGTAATCCTTTGGCAGGAGTGTTCCTGTTTTGTCAAGAATCCGGCGAAGTTCAGCGGCTCTTTCGGGGTCGGGCATTAGCAGCGGGGTGAGCTTCTCCAGCACCTTTGAATCTATTGTCAGGGAGTTGTTCAACGTTCCATGCTCAATGTCATCGATCATTTCATGGGCATGGGCAGAGATAAAGTCAGCCAGAAATTTGAACCGTCCCGCATTGTTGCCCACAACCATGACAACATTTTGCTGTTGTAATGAAAACCGGGCTATCAGATAGTCCCGGGTTTCAGAATCTTTGTTCAGGAGGACTGCAGTCGGAAATGCCATCCGGACGGACGGGTTTTCATTCGTGTTTTGGGTAAGGGCGTTTCCTGATGCAAAGGCAACAGGAATACCACCCGTGGTAGGCGGAAAAAAACTGATATTCGAAAGGGGTAAAATGGTTCCGTTCCGGTCAATTCCCGGAAGATTCCGGATCAGTTGAAACTGCCGGAACCTTGAAACCATGTTTTTTGCAATTGAACCTGTTTCACTGTCAGGGACCATTTTGGGTTTAAGCCCGGATGTGCCGCTGGTCACAATGAACACCCTGGCCTTCCCCGCGAACAGAATATCCGGTTCGCCATCTGCAATCCGGTCAACAAAAGGTTCATAATCAGGCCAGGTTGTAACCGGCATCTGCCGGCGAAAATCATCAGCAGATTTTATCCCGCCGAAGTGGTACCTCTTCCCGATTTCGGTGTTGCCGGCATCTTCGAGAATCTGCATCAGCACCAATTTCTGAACCTCTTCCGGATCTGAAAATCCGGTCATCGCCAGCCGGGCAAATTCCTGGTCGGACATCCTTTTCAACAAATCCGGAATGGCAAGATGTTCCGATTCCAGTTTTTCCTTTAATTCTGTGATCATGGTTTACAATGTTAAAATAATTCAAGTTTCGGAGTTAACCAAGTGTCATGATAATTCAATATTCATGAGTGTTTTCAAAGGATTCTATTAGAAAATCTAATCATATCATCCCTTCGGGATTTTGTTGTAAATCAATATGGTTCACTACTACAATCATATCATCCCTTCGGGATTTTGTTGTGAAGCAATATGGCTCACTACTACAATCATATCATCCCTTCGGGATTTTGTTGTAAATCAATATGGTTCACAACGACAATCATATCATCCCTTCGGGATTTTGTAGTAAATCAGTATGGTTCACTACTACAATCATATCATCCCTTCGGGATTTTGTTGT
>CAIQUS010000074.1 GCA_903875045.1 uncultured Bacteroidales bacterium | reverse complement strand
GAGCATCTGCGGTTGAATCCGCAAGGTGAAAAATAGTGTTGAATAAGATCCCCGCTGAATCCAGATTTCCTGTAAACACACATGCAATTGCCGCATTGGATAAAGCAGTGATCATCTTTCGGGGGCGGTTCAGGTTTTTGGCAAGAAGATAAGATGTGATACTGTACCCCTTTACCTGGAAATAAGAAACACCGCGGTAACTCAGTGCCAATTCATTGTACAGATCTATTTTTTTTCATTGGAGGCTGAGGGTAAAAGGTTTTTTAAGCTGTCGATGGCACTGTTTTGGGCCAACATTCCATTCAACTAGAAAAAACAAGCCAATATGTATATACACCCTCTCATCACGGCAATTATAAAACCAGTTACCGGGTGCAAAAAAAAGCAATTTCCTCATGGAAAATCATTAAAACCGAAATTACTTCCATTGGAACCTTACTTCAAAATTCGAGACGATCATGCTGATAATAAAGACCTTTAACAGATACGAATGTTCTATTCCGACAAAAGTAGGGTTTTGCGCTTGGATACAGGCGGCAGGACAGATCCTTTGACAAATCTCACAAATTAGTTAGTAACATATTTGTTAGTTACAAACATGTTAGCTATCTTTGTCCAAAATAGCAGATTATGGAAACCCCTTTTACCTTCGGAAAGCTGGCCATTGGGGATGACTTCACCAACAGGGCCGAAGAGATCATCCGTTTGAAAAACAATTTCGTATCCGGCATCAACACGATCATGATCTCTCCACGGCGTTGGGGAAAGTCATCCCTTGTTGAAAAAGCCTCCCGGATGATCATGCAGGAGAATAAAAAAATAAAGATCATCTCCATCGACCTGTTCAATGTCAGATCCGAAGAAGATTTTTACCGTAATCTGGCTGAACAGGTTATCAGGGGAACTACCACAAAACTTCAGGAAATTATTTCTTTCACGAAGGATTTTTTCAAACAATGGATTCCAAAGATCAGCTTCTCGCCCGATCATTTTCAGGAATTCTCCCTTGGATTGAATTGGAGTGAGGTTAAAAAACAACCCGACGAAATACTGGATCTCGCTCAACAGATTGCAAAATCAAAAGGGTGGAAAATAATCATATGCATTGATGAATTCCAGAATATTGGCTTTTATAACGATGCTGTGGCTTTTCAAAAACAATTGCGGTCTCACTGGCAGCAACACCAGGATGTATCCTATTGCCTGTTTGGAAGTAAACGTCACATGTTAATGGAGGTTTTTACTTCGCCGTCCATGCCTTTTTATAAATTCGGGGATATGATGTTCATTGAAAAAATTTCCACAAAAGACTGGGAGAAATATATCACCGCAAGGTTTTTTGCAACCGGCAAAGAGATCGACACGGAGCAATCCTGCCGGATTGCAGCATTGGTTGATAATCATCCATATTATGTTCAGCAACTGGCACAATTGTGCTGGTTTCGATGTGATCATAAAATGACCGGCCAGGTGATTGATCAGTCACTGGATTCCCTTACGTTGCAGCTTAGTCTTTTATTTCAAAACCTCACAGAATCACTTAGCACGACACAAGTAAATTATCTCAGGGCTCTGATAAACGAAGAAACCCGTTTAAGTTCAAAAGAGACCATCCAACAATACCAGCTTGGAACATCAGCAAATGTAAGCAGGATAAAAAAGGCTTTGACCGATAGGGAGATAATTGACACGGTGCAGGGATCCTGTGTATTTCTTGACCCCATGTTTAAAATCTGGTTGAAAAAATATTACTTTCTTGAATGATATTGAATCTGGAATAAACTTGCCCAAATCCTGCCCAATCCGTTTTTTCTTCAGATTTGCCAAAACCGAAATTACTTCCATTGGAACCTTATCTAAAAATTCAGGGCGATCACACTGATTTTATATATCTTAGGCTACGATCGCAAGCATCGCCATGATAATGGCATGGTTTGCCTATGATTTAACTGAATGAATTGTTGTTCAGGAAATCACCCATTTAGTAGACCCTAAATCCTGTTTAATATACTGTCCATAATCATTTTAATCAAAAGTTTTTTCCATACAAGATATTGGCATAAAGCAGGAACAGGTTCAACGGGTGAATGGTAGTCTCAAGGTCACAATTGAAGTAAATAATGATGGTGCAGTTCTTTTCATTGCTATGAAACATCACAGAGGTAAATCCCCAAAGGGTTCCGCCGTGACCGTAAAAGGAACCATGCTTTAACAGGCACAACCCGTAGGAACCGAACAGTCCGCCGGTAACACGCATGTCATTCAACCGCCGGAATTGTAATGAATCCGAGAGAAATCCGCCGCCTGCAAGCTGCTCTGCGAATTTTTGCAGATCCCGCGGAGTGGAATACATCGAACCGCATGCCCAGGCCCTTGAAATATCATAGGGTTCGGTCATATCTCCGTAATTATTCAGATCGGGGAAATAATAGCCCCGGGCATGGGGCCCCGGAAAGTTGGCTCCTGAACGCTGGCAACCGGTATTATTCAACTGCAAGGGGATTAAGATCCGGTTGCTTATTTCGGTTTCCAGGGTATTCCCGGTAATTTGTTCGATGATCATGCCAAGGATAAGGGCATTGGTGTTCGAATAGTTCCATCCTGCGCCCGGACTGAAAGTAAAGGGATTTCCAAAACCGAGGTCTGCAAGTTCCTGCGGGGAAAATACCTTTAAAGGATCGCTTGTGTATGAGTTGATAAACTGCTGATCATAGAAAAAATCGAAAATTCCGCTGGTCATGTTGCAAAGCATGGCTATCGTAATGCTGTCTGATTTGGGGAAGCCGGGATAAAACCTCGAAAGTTTATCGGTAAGCGCCAGCTTCCGTTCATCAACCAGCTGGAGCAAAATTGTTCCGAGAAAGGGCTTTGAGTTACTGCCAATCCTGAAAGTGTAATTGCTGTCCATCGGCGCTTTTGTCACCTTGTCGCTGACACCCGTCGTGTACATCCAGTCGAAACCCCGTTTATGGTCAACCACCAGTGCCACGATACCTGGAACATGGGTGTTATCAATAATGGAATCCGTTACGGCTTTCATCTGGTTTATGCAGGCCTGGTTATGATTCACAGGAGCATCCTTTTTGCAGGAGATCGCAGAAAATGCTGCGATACATACGATCATGACAAGAAATTTTCTATGCTTTTTCATGCAGGTTTTACTCTGTTTTTGTACATGCAAGGAATTTTTAAGGAACAATTCCCTTGGCCCGGTAACAGGCTTCATCAACCAGGTTGTACAGCTGTTCCTTCATCGAGGTTAATCCGTTTGAATAATCCCAGGCATTGGTAAAGGCCACCACCGTGAAATCGGTTTGCGGATCGGTTGCCATGCGTGAAAGGTAACCGGCATGTGCGCCGCTGTGTCCGAAGCCAAGATTAAAGATGTTCTCAATTCCGCAGCCATAGCCATCTCCCTCACCACTGCCGGCAAGCGGAACCAGCATTATTTTGTTTATCCAGTAGGAATGTAATATACCATTGCCCCGGATGAGATTTCGTAAAAAAGCGGAAAGATCATCTGGTGTGGTGATTATATTCCCTTCGGCAACATTACCCGACATGTTCGATTCCGTGCAATCTCCTATGGTGTCGGAGTCGAAGTAAGTTCCACTTACGAAAGGTGCGGGAACCTGCTGGTCATTCCCGAGGGAAGGGAACGAGGTATTCGTCAGCCCCATGGGCTGTACTATGTGCTCCATGATAAATCGGGAATAATCCTGGCCGGAGACACGTTCGATAATCTTCCCCAGGATAGAATAACCCGTGTTGGAATAGTGATAGGATTCGCCTGGCTGAAAATAAAACAACCGGCAGGTGGCAGCCACCCCAACCAGTTCATCAAATGTAAAAGTGTGCCCGGGATCAGTATTCATAACAAATTCCATATATTTCTGACCTTTGTATGGAATCCCGATCGAAACGGTGTCGGGGATAGCTGTGTTAGTCACATCAAAAACTCCGGCCCGGTGCCGCATTAACTGGCGGATCGTGATCTGACTGCGGAAAGGAACCTGGTAATCAGCCGTGAGCGGGACATAGGTCATCCTGGTTCCTGGGACAGTGTCGGAAATTTTGGCATCAACATCAAGCTTTCCCTCTTGTGCCAGGAGCAGAATCGCAGCGCATGTGAACGATTTGGTGTTGCTTGCCGCCCTGAAATGAACGCTCCCGGTAACACCCTCGCCCATACCGGAAGAGACAAACCAGGACCCTTTTTCAGAGATCACCTTCAATGCCAGGCCACCCGGATAAGCAGGACATTTTACTTTATAATCAGTCAGTAACTGGTCAACCATCGTCTGAAGGTTTTTCTGAACCATCGGGTCAAGACCTTGCTGGTAAATTGTTTCGGATTTTTTGCAGCTATTGGTAAGCATGAATAGCAATCCCATTGCGATGATAAATGGGTAGATACGTTTTCTGTCGGGCTTTTCCATAAGGTTGTTCTTCCTTTAATTGGGGACTTTATTCGAATTTTAATAATCATTACCGTATAAAATATCCATGAACCGGAAAAAGAGAGCATCAGGCTCCACTTCAATGGCAGAATTAAAATAGATTATTACCGTACAGTCCTTAACCAAACTGTGGTACATTGAAACAGTAAAACCCGGAGCAACCCCGTTATGCCCATAAAACGATTTACGGTGGAAAATTCCCAGGCCATATCCAGTAGTTGGATTTAATTTGACCATGTCATTTAGCCGTCTCTTTTGGAGGGAATCTGATATAAGGCCTCCTTTTACAAGCGCTTCGGCATATTTCAGAAGTTCGCGCGGAGTACCGTATGCGGAACCTGCTGCCCAGGCCATTGAAATATCGTAGTATTCGGTCAAATCCTCGTTTTCCTTGTATTCTCCCCAGCAATAACCACGGCCATGCGGTCCCGGGAAAGTTAATCCGGAAGTAAGAAAACCTGTTTTACTTAGATTTAATGGTATAATGATGCGATTTGTGATCTCCGATTCCAATGTATTGCCTGTAAGCAATTCAATGATCAGACCAATAATATAAGTATTTGTATTGGAATAAGCCCAGGACGAACCAGGGCTGAAATAAAATTCAGTCAGCCCCAGATCAATCAGTTCCTGCGGTGACCACACTTTTTGGGGATCACTTGACTTTGTTTGCTGAAACAGCTGATTTGCCACGTAGTTTGAAATTCCGCTTGTCATATTGCAAAGCATTTTAATGGTGATGCTGTCGGATTTTGGCCAGGTGGGAAAATACTGTGAAAGTTTGTCGTTCAGGCTGAGTTTCCCTTCATCCACCAACTGAAGCAGCACTGTAACCGTCATGGTTTTGGTGACACTGGCAAGCCGGAAGGTGTAGCTTCCGTCCATGGGCAGTTTGTTGGGAACATCGCTGTAGCCATCTGTGTAAAGCCAGTCAATACCTTTTTTATGGTCAACCACCAGGGCCACAATGCCGGGGACATGCGTGTTTTGAATGATAGAATCCGTAACTGCTTTCATCTTGCTGATGAATGGCTGGTTGGGATCCTCAGCAGTATCCTTTTTACAGGAAAGAAAAGCTGATCCTGTGAGAATAATCAAGGATATCAATGCTAATAGCTTTGTTTTCATATGGTTCAGAGTTAGGTTTGATTAGGATTTCAGACGATACGGATTCACTGCTGCAAATAAAACACTAACACTGGCTTTTACCAAATGAAAGCCTACTTGAAAACTACGGCATGAACAAAATCAGATGGATAACAGGAAATTGATGATGTCTTCCTCGGGCGAAAGACCAAATTTCTTCTTTAACCGGTAGCGGGTCGATTCGATGCTGCGGGGACTTCGGTGGGTGAGCAGCGCGATATCTTTAGTCGACATGTTCAACTTTAAAAAGGCACAGATGCGCCGGTCGTTGGGTGTCAGATTCGGAAACAGTACATTCAGCTTGTTAAAAAAAGTTTCATGGACCTGTTCAAACCTGGTTTCAAACTCGCGCCAGGCACTTTGGTCAATGTTGCTTTCTATATTCCTTAAAAGGGCTTTTATATTTTCTTTACCAGTCTCATCGAGGTGGTCGTACACTTCATTGGTCGTTTCCAGCAATTTCATCCTGAATTCATTCTGAGAGGCGAGATGCAGGGCTTTGGAAGCGACCTCCTGATTTGAATGTTTCAACCGTTCAGATAAAATCAGGGATTCCTGTTTGGAGATGGTATGTTTTTGCTTCAGATATTTCCAGATGAAGAAAAAAGCCACCGTAATTGCAGCGAATAACAAGCTGATTATAATGATAATAAGAATTAATCTGCTTTGAGTGATTTGTTTTATCGAAAGCTCCGATTTCAGCCTGATGTTTTCAGCCTCTTTTTTAGCAGTTTCAAACTTTATATTCAGGGTCGCTATTCTGTTCCGGGTTTCCTGGCTGAATATGCTGTCCTGAACATCTTTGTACTTCTGAAAATAAGAGAGCGCCTTTTCAAACTCCTTTTTCCCGGAATAGAGCTCGTAATAGTATTCATTTAAGTCCTTTAACAAGATGTTATCGCCATGCTTCCTAATAACAGGTTCGGATTCATATAGAAAAATGGCAGCCGAATCAAACTGTCTTTTTCTGATATAAACCTGCGCAATGTTCAGCAATGCGTTTGCTTCCTGATAAGGATTGACAATTTCTTTTGAAAGTTGTATTGAATTACGAAAGCAATTGACAGCCATCGGGTAATCCCCATTTTCCATGTATAATAGTCCCAGGTTATTCTGAATACGCATTTCATTATCCCGGTCATTTATTTCCTGCGAATATTTTAAACCTCTTTCCAGGAATAGTGAAGCGCTGTCGTGTATTTTCAATTTCAGGTAAGTCAGACCGATACTGTTGAGGAGTTTTTTTGCCTCATCACGATAACCGGCTTTTTCATAAACCGCAGATGCCAGGAAAAATGCATCTAACGCTTTTCGATAATTCGTTTGACGATAATGGATGTTTCCGATATTCTGCTCAATACCTGCAATGTTCAGTGTATCATTGATTTTGAGATATTCCGGATAAACAAGCTGGTAATTTTCGAGGGCAAGATCATATTTGTCGGTATTAAGGTAGAAGTTCCCCAGATTCAGGAGTGCATTATTTCTGAGCTGAGCATCTCCGGTTGAATCCGCAAGGTGAAAAATAGTGTTGAATAAGATCCCCGCTGAATCCAGATTTCCTGTAAACACACATGCAATGGCTGCATTGGATAAAGCAGTGATCATCTTTCGGGGGCGGTTCAGGCCTTTCGCCAAAAGATAGGAACTGATGCTGTAAGATTTCACGTGGGCGTAAGAAATACCGCGGTAACTCAACGCCAGTTCATTGTAAAGATCTATTTTATCTTCGTTGGTGGCGGAGGGTAAAAGATTCTTTAAACTGTCGATGGTGCTGTTTTGGGCAAATATTCCATTCAAGGCAAAAAAACAGATCCATATACCTATATACCCTCTCATCAATTCGACTCAAAAACCGGTTACAGGGTGCAAGGTAAAGCAATTTCTTTATGCAAAATTATGGGGAGTAAAAAAACTTATAAAATCATGGGAGAATTTGGTGCTGAAATATCATTGAATATATTCAAACTCTTTAATATCAACTTTTCCCGGTTTCATGGTATTGGTCAATGTTTGCTTAACAGGATAATTATCACTGTTGACCAATTATGATATTGTAACAGATCACCCCTGACAAAAATAAGGTAGTAATTCCGGAATGAAGAATACAAAGGAATGGAATACGACTATTGATTGTCTGGTATTGGTGAAATTATTATGTCCGGAATATTAAAATTAAAAATTTCGGACATATTTAATGTTTTTTTAAGGTACCGGAGTACTTATATTTGTTTTGACATAACCACTGTTGCGAATGATCTGGAAACTATTCACTTAAACGTATTCAACATGAAAACTCTGTCGAATTGCCTTGTTGTATTTTGTTTTTTGTTTTTTTTATTTGAGGGGAACGCACAAACGCCAGGCTTTTACCAGCCGCTTAATCCGCTGGTAAACAGTGGAACCGATGTGATGATATACAATAATCCCCTTGTCAACCAAACCAAACACAGAAGTAATGCTGCACTGAACAACAGGATTCTGGTACCATTTATTTGTAAGGATTCAACCCAGAATGACTGGCTGAGATGTTTCGAAAGCACCAATTTGGGTGTTACATGGAATAATGTTTATTCTGAGTCGAGGATGAATCCACTGGTATTTTTAGATGCCACCGTAACAAATCAACCAATGACAGGAGGAATACCCAGCGACACGCTCTATCATTTTACCATGTATAGCGTTTATTCCCCATCCACGGATGCAGTATTTCTCTATGTAAATAAATACCTGTTTTCCAACAGCGGGTATTCATCAACACAACCATTCACCTATTATGTAGATTATAATCAAAACTGGATTAGCAACCTGAACATAAGCAGTTCTTTATTCAGTGTTGGAACCCAAAACAAGGACGGAGTGATCGGATTCAGTTATGTGCTGGAAACCAGGAATCATTCAGGGGATTCATTGTTTTTTCATGCTTCAGCCGATAATGGCGATCAATTTGGAACGAGGAAGCTGATCGCTGCCTGCCCGGGAGGAAAAATGATCAGAAGCGCTTCGCTTACTTATACCTCACAGAGCATTACGACAGGGAACCCGGGAACCTTTTTTGCATCCTGGGTCATTACAGACACTGTAACCGGAAAGGGAGCGCTGTATGTGGCCCGCACTACGAATGGTCCGAACAGTTCATGGTCGGCCCCGGTGAGGCTGGATATTCTTGCAGGAGCCGAAGGTGTGGTCAGAGAGACCACTTTGTCTGTTCAGGAAAACGGCACCAACGATGCGAACGAAGTATCCTGTGTTGTTTTATTTGAAAAATGGATGCCGGGTGACGATATTGATATTTTGGGTGTCTATAATAAAACCCCGCTCTCGTCAGACACCTGGTTCCCATTTACGATCGCGGCAACACCCATGAGGGAGGTAGAACCCAATATCATAACCAGTACCTTCCCCAGCAACACCTTTTACATTACCTATCATGATGAGACCAGCAATAAACTGAAAGCCTATGCACAGCCGGCAAATCTGCCCGACCCGACGGGGGGATGGATCTGTATCAGCCAGGGATACAATGACAATGATAATCTGGTATTGCCTGAACCTCGTATCTATTACAATCAGAACGGAGGCTTTCCCGGATTCGTCTGGACAGCAAATATTGCTTCCCCCGACCTCACCCTGGCGATTTTTTCCGACAACGATCCGGCGGTGGGCATGGCGGAAAAAGCATCAGATATTCCTTTGACTGTTTTTCCCAATCCTGCCTCGGGTGTTGCCTATCTGAAATTCACATCACCAGGCGACTTGCCGGCTAACATTACAATTTATGATTGCCGTGGGAATGCAGAATTTATGAAACCAATCATGGTTGCAAAAGGAATAAATAACATTCCGCTTGATCTGGAAAATTTCACCCCGGGATTTTATATCATCAAAGTAACTTCCGGCACATTTACATCAAACTGTCGTTTGATGGTCATTGATTAATTCTGAAGGAGGGGTGTCGGGTAAGGGCTTTGTCCGGATATTTTTACCGAAATAGGCGGGAGTAATCCCGGTAAATTTTTTGAATGCAGTGTAAAATGAGCTTCTTGAGGTGAATCCCACCTTGCTGTATAATTGATCAAGAGACAAAGTTTTACAATTTTCTGACTGTAAAATGCGGCAGGCTTCCCTGATACGAAGATGGTTAATGTAATCGTTGAAATTGGTTTGCATGTGATGGTTGATGCAATGGGAAAGATAGCTTGAATTGGTTCCCACCAGGGTTGCGAGTTGCTCCAGGGTGAGATTTGGTTTCAGATATACCGTTTCAGATTCCACTACCTGGTTAAGTTTCTCAGTTATCGTGATTCCTCCGATCAAGGGCAATTCCGGCAATGCACTTGCTGCCGGTTGGGTTATGCTTTGTGTTTCTGACCAATCATTGACGATCCGCCGATAGGCTACTAATTTCAGATTCCGCTGCCGCAAGGCGATGATGAAGATAGCAGTAAGCAAAATCACCGCCATTATGAGTAAGAGAATAGCGATCTGTTGGTACCTGATGCGTGCAGTATTTACAGAAAGCCGGAGTTGATATTCAAACAGCTTCCGCTGCATTTGCGAAGTAATGAGCAGTAGCTTATTGGAAAAAATGTTGGCTGAATTTTCTTTTCGGATCAGACTATCGGAATACAACACGCTCAATTCAAGGTATTTATTCTTTTCATCAATGGATTCGGAGATGTTTTTTGCAAGAAAACCTGCTATTTCAGATGCTTTTCCAAGGTCGTTGACCGATATAGCCGATTGTAATGCAAACAAAGCAAATTTCTTCGCTTCCCTTCTTGCATTTTTTTTAACCATTATTTCCGATAAGGCTGTGTAAACAGCTGGTCTGAGTTTGGCGATGTTGTTCGAATCAATGCAGGCAGCGGACTTTGATAAATACGACAAAGCCAGATTGATACCAGAACGATGGATTTTCGATTGAAGAAAAAACAATTCAGCCAAAATTTCGGACTGTAATTTCTTTGCATCCGCAACCGACATGTTTTTAATATCTTGCAGAGCAAATCGTTGCCGGTCCAGTTCAATCCTGGTCAACCCGCAATAATAGATTGCCGAATCGACCTTCCCGGTCGAAAATTTCTGATTGGCCATGTAAAGGTAGTTCTGGGCCACCAGTACGGGCATAAGTTTCCTGCGAATGGTCAGCGCCCCATGAAAACAAGCGAAAGCTGAGTCCTGTTCATCTATTTCCTGGAAACACAATCCCTGGTTATTCATAGCAACTGCTTCAGCGTAAGAATCTTTTGCTGAAATTGCAATTTTTTCTGCTGATTCGTACAAGGAAAGAGCATTGTCATATAATTTTAAATGGTAGAGAAGATTTCCAAAATCAATGAGAAAGAAAGGGTTACTCAGTTCCACCCCTGGATTTTTATTCATGGTCTTTATGGCTTCTGTGTACCAGTATATCGCAAAATATTCATCATGAAGGCGATTCAGGTATATCTCAGAGAGAAACACCTGGATGTAAAATAGTTTTGTTAATTCATTTGCCGAATCGAGCATCCCGATGTTTGCAACAGTATAATAGACCGAAGAATCGGGATTTGTGGATAAAAAACTGTGGGCCAGGGAGTCGTAACGGTCAACCTTTTGTTTGAAGGGATCGGATACAACAGATGGTACTGACCACCTACCCGGTTTTGGCTTCAGCACAGGTGATTCAACACAGGAACCTGCTGATAACATGTACATCAGGCATAACAGGGATAAGACGCTGTAAAGAAAAATATGACAACAGGATGATTGGCAGGGCTCATCATGCAGTTGATTCTGGTTAAGGTAACAAATATTTCCCGCCATCATCCCCGGTGAATAAAACATTTCAGTGTAACGGTCCGCAATCCTCTCCTGACCCGGCAGTGAATTGACCAGGAGGCAGATTGGAAGGGCTGTCACAAATATAATGTTTTTTCAGGATGAAAGGATATGGCACTGTCCGAATCGATAATCTACCGATAAACTACCACAAAGCGCCACTGGAAACCCCACCTCAGATGACCATTTAACCATTTCGCCATTTCCCCATTTCGCCATTTCGCTATTTCGCTATTTAACCATTTCACCATTTAACCATTTCACCATTTCACCATTTCAATATTATTGTACATACAAATAAATGTTTTATCTTTGCCCCCGAAATGAACGATAAAACCAGTTATTGCAATTGCCTGTACTATTCGGCCAATGCCCTTGCCCGGATCGTGACAAGAATGGCGGAAGAGGAATTTTCGGCAGTAGACCTTGCTCCCAGCTACGCTTTCGTGATCATGACCGTAAACAAAAATCCCGGTATCCATTCCGGGGAACTGGCAGAGATCATGATGCTGACTGCATCAACCGTGACGAGGCTTGTTGATAAACTTGAAAGCCGCGGACTTGTTAAAAAACACAGCGAAGGCAGGATCACGATGATCTATCCGACTCCGGCTTCCGTTGAATTGAATGAAGCAATAAAAGCGGCCTGGCACAAGCTCTATCTGAGATTTACCGATGTTCTCGGGGAAGAAAATGCACGTCAGCTGACCGGGAGTGTCATCCAATCTGCAATTAAACTCGCATCAAAATAATTTTTTATCTATTAATTGTATATACAAATAATTAATCACTAAATCATATCAAAATGAAAAAGTACGTAATCACCGGTGCTACCGGAAAAATTGGAAAGATCGTTGCAACTGAATTGCTTGCAAAAGGACAAAACGTGACCGTTATTGCCCGCAATGCCGACAAATTAAAAGAGTTGGCCGACATGGGAGCCATTGCAATGGCAGGCGACTCCTACGACAGGGAATTTCTAACACAGGCTTTTAAAGGTGCCGATGCGGTATTCTGCCTTTTAATGCCCGACATGTTCGCGGCTGATATCCTGAAGGAACAAAAGAAGGTTGCCGAAAACTTTTTTGAAGCAGTGAAAACAAACAATGTTCCCAACGTAGTATTGCTCAGCAGCGTTGGTGCTCATCTTCGTAAGGGCGCCGGGATCGTCGACGGGCTCGGCTACATGGAAGAATTATTTCTTGGGCTGAAAGATGTCAATGTGCTGAACCTGCGGCCAACCTATTTTATGGAAAACGCCCTTGGCCTGATCGGAACGATCAAACAGATGGGCATTGCAGGTACACCTGTCAGTGCCGGTCAGAAGTTTCCGATGGTTGCCACGAAGGACATCGGTGCCGTTGCCGCAAAACGTTTGCTCGACCTGAGTTTCACCGGCAATACCATTGAATATATCCTGGGCCCCCGTGATATCAGTTATTCGGAGGTCACTGCCATAGCCGGGAAGGCGATCGGGATGACGGATCTCGCCTACATACAATTTCCATCCGGGGATGCTGTAAAAGGGATGGTGGCTTCAGGATTTTGCGGTGAGGATGCCGCACGGCTGATGGTTGACCTTGCCATGGCCATCAATGACGGAACCCTGCTGAACGGGCATCAGCGAACAGAAGCTAATTCTACTCCGACAACTTATGAAGAGTTCTCCCAGGTTTTTGCATGGGTGTTTCAACATAGCTAACCGGCAAACCGGCTGAGTTTGCTCAATTTTGTCTGCCAGACCTTACAGGTTTTCAAAACCTGGAAGGTCTGGAAAAGACAAGCATGAATCATACCCAATTTTAAATGTCATATTTATTAAATTGCCTCCATTTCGCCGTCCGTGCTTGACGGAATGGGCGATTACTTTGGCAGGTTGGGAAGCGTCTACCCGCTACCGGTTTTTGTTGACCACCTTACTTGAATAACGATCAACAAATTGAGATAATCATGCTGTTCCGGCGGAGGCTGGTCAAAGAGGACGGTTTTTACTCACCGGTAATAGCAAAGAACATCCCGATTGGAATAAGGGAGAACGTAAAATATAGCGAGTCAGTTGTAAAAATCTTTCCGGGTGACAGATTCGTAATCTATACGGATGGACTGGTAGAAGTATTCAATGCTCAGGGGGAATTATTCGGTAAAAACAGGCTGCTGACCTTGCTTGCAGAATCCCTGGATTTAACGGGCGAAAAGATATCAGAACTCCTTATCAAAAATGTTATCGCATGGTCTGGCAAGAGAACAAACGAAAGTCTGGACGACGATGTAACCGTTATTGTAGTGGATGTAAAAAAAACATGACCCGGATGGTTTTTACAGCGAATCATTGAGATAGTTAAAATTGCAAGTTCTGTGTTATCAAGCAAAACCACGGCCAACCTCTTAAAATGTAAAATGGCGAAACAGTTTTCACCATTTCGCCATTTCGCTATTTCCCTATTTTTTCTGTGGCATCGACTCGAATAATCCCCATACCATTCAGAACTATTCAGTTGAAACAGTGATTCTGTTATCCTGTTGGTCCAGTTGTGATTAACCCTTTTCTCATTAAAGTAAAACCCACACGGGACTACTCGGAACTACTTATTTTATTGCCCAAATCCTGCCCAATCCGTTTTTTCTTTAGATTTGCTAAAACCGAAATTCATTCCCTTAGAACCTTAGCTCAAAATTCGAAACGATCTTGCTGCTAATAAAAAACTTTACCGGATAATCTTCAAAATAAAAAACTAACATGAAAACAAAAATCAACACCTTAATATACCCTTTGATCATACTGGGATTAGTGATAATTGTTATCAATGGTTGCAAGAAAAAAACTGAAGAACAGGAATCGGCACCTGCTAAAAAAAAGTATGCCTGGGTTGTCGGAGTTCAAGACAGCACCTCTTATGGAATGATTTTGTTTTCACCCGACGGTGGTGATACATGGCTCAGACAGGGTGAAGGATCGCCTGCTTTAAAGGACATCAGTTTATTTGATGTATGGGCTGTCGACACAAATATTGTGTGGGCTGTAGGCTCGAATAGCAGCATCATAAAAACCAATGATGGCGGCAAAACCTGGGTTGGCATTAAGAGTCAACAAATCCCGCCAGGTATTAACCTCCAATCCATTTCCGTGGCTGGTTACAATGATGTATGGATAAGCGGTGAAGGTGGAACTGTTCTTAATTCAAAAGATGGTGGAAATACCTGGACCCTTTCTGACACTAATTTCTTTCACAATGGTCTGATGCAGGGAATCTATGCCATAAATTCACAAACAGTCTACGTTGCTGGAGGTTTTCCTGTAAATAACGGGGTCAGGGGTTTTATAGGCCGAACCACGGATGGCGGCCAAACATGGGATTCCCTCCTCCCGGGAAATAATTATAATCAGCATGAATGGCTTGGGGTAAAGGCGGCTGATCTGAACCATATCGTTGTTTATGGAGGGCAGTCACATTATACAGCCAGTCACGATGCCGGAGCAACCTGGGAAAATGATTCAGTACCTGCCGCCGGTGGTGGAGGAGGAGCCGACATTAATTGTCTCGCCATGATAGATGCACAAACCTGGTGGGGAGCATTTGACTATGATGGCATCTACATCACCTCTGACAGTGGTACATCCTGGACCCGACAAACTTCTGCGGGACCAGGCGGTATGTGGCTTTATGGAATTGATTATTATGACAGAAATCTGGCGATTATCGTGGCTCCCGGCAGCACTTCTCCAACGGGCAAGATCATAAAAACCATCAATGGAGGTAACGTTTGGGAGTTGAAATATAACTGCAGGTCAGGGCTGTTCAAGGTGTCTTTTATTAAAAAATGAAATCCCTTACCTGGATACCGGTGTGCCGTACTGCTGAATTTTTGTCTGCATGGCAGGCGTCAGTTGTTTGACAAGTTCTGCGTTATAAACTCCTGAAGGTGCATAAGCTATCTGATAGTTGAACAACTGGTACGCAGCGACAGCATACGTGTGGGATAATGCGGGCAAAGACCCCGGGTTGGTGATAGGATCGACATCGGTAGCAAAGATTGAAATCGTATTGTCGCTGTTGCGGGCAATATCGAAAGTGCGGAACTGCTGAGGATAATCCTTTAATGAGGGGGTTTCGATAACCCAAAAACCAAGTTCGGGATGTGCGGACTCAGGTGATGGTTGTACCGTAATCTGGCTGATGTGCCGGTGTCCCGAGATCCACATGATGAGATTGGGATAATGATGCAGGGTTGCCAGCAGGGTATCCTCGGTAACCGGAGCGGCAGGATTCCATAAACCGGGACCTATTCCAACCGGTACATGAGCTGCAATGATCATAAGCAATCCTTCGCTCTGTCCCTTTTCAAGTTCAGCCACCAGCCAATGAAAACGTTCCCAGTCGAGAGAGCTGTGTGCATAGCCGCCATTATTGGGATCATCTTCACTCTGGGTGTCGTCGAGCACAATCATCCTGATGGGAATATCCATCTTTGGTTCGAAGGTATAGCAAGCGAATCCGGAGTTTACATTGGTTTGATCGAACCCGTGTCCGACAGGATTTGAAGATGTAGTGAAAAATTCACTGATCCATTCATTTCTGGTCAACGATCGACGTTTAATATCGGCGGCAAGAACTTGCGGAGGATTCGGGAAGGTATCCGTAGCACCTGCCCCTATAATGTTACCGTAACGGGTGCGTCCGTCAACCGATCCCATATAAAAACCACTGCCTTCCAGACCGGTCAGCGGATCGTCTAAATTTATGATATTCAATCCGGTATAGTTTGGCCGAAAGCTATTGGTGACAGGATATGAGCCCTTCCAGAAATGATCGTGGTTGCCAAGGGTCTGGTACCATGGAATTGAATTATGAAGTCCTTCCGCCTGAAATGGATCCTGATAATCATTACCCGGTCCCGGAATCGGATCATCCTTAACCCCGGAATCGGGGTCGATTGACTTGCCGTCAAGAACATCGATGAACCACCTTAATTCGTTATACTGCGTGTTATCGCAATCATCTCCCAGGGAGATTCCAAAATCAAACGGACTTTTTTTATTTAATACGTTTACCGTTTGCACTGCGGCATTGAGCATCTGCGTTGTCAAAAGCATCGACGGATTATATCCTGAAGGAGAGCCTCCGCCCATGTATGAATAATAAATGGCTGAGGTAGGGGTTTCTTCATCAACCAGATGGATGTCGGACATGGTAAAGAACCTTAAAAGTTTTGCAACTTTTGTAACCGAGGCACCGGAATATGTTTTTGGCATCAAATCTAACCTTTTCTGGCAAGCCAATCCTGGGCCGTATTGCCATCCCCCATAACCATAAACCGGGTATTCCACTATCTGGTAAGGGTAAATCTGAGGGGGAAACGGAGAAACGGTATTCGGAATGATCGTTCTGTCAATTGTTGTGTAACCAGTTGCAACTGCGGGAACGTAGTCGTTGTCATCCTTCTTGCAGCCATTGCTCAATGACAGGATAAATCCCACTGCCATCAATGGGAAAATCCAGGTTGTGATTTTAGGGCTCATCGGTGTAATTCGTTAAATGTTTGTATTGAAGAAACTATTCGTTTATCAATTTAATAAACTTCCTGATCGCTATTCAGTGTCAGTTTTTACTTTCAGGATATATATCCCTTTCCATTTTATTATGAAACAAATATAACAACTTTTTGCCTGAAAACCAACTAAAACAGGAATAATCCCGATACCATTCAGCGCTCTTTATTATGTTGCCCAAATCCTGCCCAATCCGTTATTTCTTTGGGTTTGCCTCATACCAGTGTATGTGTTGGAACCTTACTTCAAAATTCCCGCTGATCTAGTTGATAATAAAGCTCTTTACCAGATGCGACTGTTCTATGCTTGCAAAAGAAGGGTTTTGCGCCTGGATAGAGGTGTTAAGACTTATTGAACCGGACTTTCTGAAAAAGGAGTGTTTTCTGGACAGTTCCGGCTCGTTCCGTATTAAAACGGGAAAATCCCTTTTACCGGGAATTTTTGGCGGCATGACTATCCGTCCATCCTTTGAGCATAATCATGCATGTATCCCTTTTTCCAAAGCATTAACAATCAAAGGTTCTTTTCCTTTTAACGAATTATTTCGCTCGTTTAATGACAAGAGATGCAGATAAAACAGAACATGGTATTGCAAACCAACATCGAAAGCTTTGTCGAATAAGAGATTCTGATATTTCCAGTCATAATCGTTTGATAAAAGAATCAAAATATCATAATCAGAATCATCCAATGACTTCCCGGATGCTTGAGAACCAAATAGAATTACATCATTAATATCCTCGCCGAATCGGGAAACCAGGTCGCGTTTCAACGCTTTCAATACCATGATCGGATCAGCCATTTCCATTTTATTATGAAACAAAGATAACACCTTTTTGCCTGATTAGTCCTGAGTCGGAATATTTGAAAATGACATGTGTTCTGAGTAGTTCCAGGTAGTTCCGTATTAAAACTTGCCCAAAACTTGCCCAATTCGAAAAAGAAAAACCCCGAAACTGTTAAGAATCTGGGGTTTGCTGGATATGGTGAGGCATCGGCCGGCCTCCTGCCTTCTTATTACTCCTTATAATTTTCCTTCATAAAGATCATAAACCGGGAAAATCAAATCATAGTCCTTCCAGTTGAGATTTCCATCAACAATCTGAAACTCCTTAAACTTAGCCTCATCCAGGTATTTCCGGATGGATGGATGAACTGATGCTTCCAAAAACGGTTTAAAATCAACCAGCCTGTTAAATCCATCCGTAAAGTAAACCCTGATAGCATAATCGCCGATATATCTGGCAGATTCAACCCCAATAAAATCAACGTTATAATCAATATATTCTTCCGTTATTTTCATTTGATCCGGGTGTTAATTTTCTCAAATTCAATATCTTTATGATAAACAAAGTAGTCAATCCATACTTTCACATCCATCATATTTACCATGTACATGAATTGGCTCGTGCTCGTTGGAAAAGAAAAAAATCAGAATTCCTAAATACTCAAAAATCCCGGGCATTGGTTTTTTTATTACAAAGTTAATCTTTCTGAATCATTTTCGCAACTACTTATAGTCCTGAATCGGACACTTTGAAAAAGGAATGTGTTTAGAGTAGTTCCAGGCCGTTCCGTGTTAAAACCTGCCCAAATCCTGCCCAATCCGTTTTTTCTTCAGATCTGCCTAAAACGAAATTTCTTCGCCTGGAGCATTAATTTAAAATTCGCGACGGACACTCTGATTATAAAGGCAGGTGACAAACACAGACCCTGTGTTCTGACAATGGTCGGGTTTGCAGAAAACAAGTCCTGATTTTGTCCTGAGTAAACGTAATAACTTACACTACGATTTATAATGACCTCTTACCGAGAGGATAAATAACCTGTGGCCTGCTATTTCGTCGTGGGCTGTGAAAAACACACTTCGCTGTTAAGCAAAGTCAACAGCCTCACTTAAAAAGTCAAAAAGGGGAATATTTTAACCAGCCGACCACGCGTTTCGTTATTCGTGTTTGTCTAAGAACTGGCTTTTCGCAATACGTTAAACAATTTCCATGCACCAAAGCCTGCGACCATGGCCAGTGACAGGATCAACCCTCCATCAATGGGGGCACCGCCCCCACCTCCGGGAGCCTTGTTGTTATTGGTTCCCTTATCTGCAGGTGGAGGGGGTGGAGCCTGGGCATGGTTGGTGTGGGCAACAGCCATGAAACCGAGTAGAAGTAAAGAAATGAGAATGGGCTTTATTGATTTTTTCATGATATGTTGTTTTAAGAATCAGTCAATAAATACCTTGGCCGAATAAACATGATTATCGGTTACCACCATTACAAGGTAATAGCCGGCGGCGCCGCTGATATTGAAACTTGTCAGCGGATTTTCGCTGAATGGCAGTTCCTTCACTGTCTGACCAATCATATTGTACACGATGACCCTGCCTATGAGCCTGACGCCTGTTGAAGTGGCGATGTAAACAGTATTTCCCAAAGCATAAACCGTGATTGGTTGTTCCTTTGCATTTTCCCCAATACTGAAAGCCCCGCCAAAATGAATCAAAAAGCGTGCGCCATCGTCAGCTTTGCCGGAGGAAAAGGTGTAAACCGGGTTTTGCATGAGGTTTTGCGTGGCATTCAGTTTCACATCTTCAAGCGTAATTGCGGTGGATGAAGTAAACGATTCGAGTTGGCTGGCAGTAAGTGTGTAATTACCATCGGCGCCTGCTCTAAAACTCAGGGGTATGGTAACGGCTCCGAGTGCGCCACGGAAATCAATGGAATAATTGCCATCAGGCTTCACCGTGTAAAGGCTGGGCGCCGTTTCGTAAAAGCTGAACATCTTTTCGGCGCCGCCATTGGCGGTTGGATGACCGAACTCAACCACGATTTCATCGGAGTAAGAATTTGCATTGCCTGCAACCTTCACGCGGAGTATATTGGCAATGGCATTGGTTGATTTAAGGTACGCCTGGGTGTTGAAAATCCTTACGCCATCAGCCATGCCAAGGGTTCCAGCCGATGTGGCTTTTACCATAAAGCCCTCACCTACGGGGATATATTGTGTTACCCCATGAGTTCCACTGCTTCCGGCACTGTTAAATGTGTCATATTGACCGTCAGCATCATTCCAGATACTCATGTTATATCCGCCGCCACTTTCATTAAACAGTAAACTTCTATTCCTGCCGCTTGCAGCTTTCCAGTCGATGGCCGAAGGATAAGAATTTCCCACCAGGTTATAGCCTGCGTAATCGCCTGTTCCGCTTTTTGTAAGCGCGGACGAAACGGTTCCGGCATTCAGGCTTCCTGTGAACGTTTTGGTAAGCCCGGTGCCTGTATATGCAACAAGATAGCCCTTGCCTGTCGTAAAATTGGTACTCCCGTTTGCGGTTTCCCAGGTGGGAATAACGCTTGTGTTTTTAAAATTAACCCAGATGCCACCTGTCTCGTACCAGGTAAAGAAATCATACGATGTTGCAGGGGAAGGTGTAAAATCACCACTGATGGCCTGCGCTGCCACCGGTGAAGAGAGAAAATGCTATGACAGTGATATTAATCCTGTGATGTAGCGGTTTACGGTAGCCGCAACAGCAGCCGTACCGTTTATCAGCGAACCGTCGCCGGTGGCATCGGAATTCACAACCAGGCCGCTATTCCCGGCATTGTTGGTAAGCACGCCATTGACCGTAAGATAGTTGAGCGGCCCGATGGTAAGCGATGCATCAGCTTTTGTCCGGATTGATCAATAAGAACAAAAATTGACGTTTTTGAATGTTTTTCTTCTTTACAAAGCAGATTCGCTCAGCCCATATGGCTTTGACTGGGTCATTAAACGGGGTGGACTTACGGAATAAAAATGGCAGGTGACTTTTTTCCGCTGGGTTTCCGCTGAGGATTCCGAAGTGTTTCGTATTTTTGTAAAAAATCAGTTCCATGCGCTATCTTGATCCCAAAAATGACCTCACTTTCAAAAAGGTATTCGGACAGCACCCGCGATTACTCAAGAGTTTTCTGAATGCACTTTTGCCTCTTGAAGTACCCATCAAGGAT
>CAIQUS010000073.1 GCA_903875045.1 uncultured Bacteroidales bacterium | reverse complement strand
GCCAGTTCAAGTCTTTTACTGGCGCCGAATCTTTTGCAATCCTGCGATCGATAATTGATACTGCGATTAAAAATAATCTGAATCCTTTGCATTCTCTCTCCCAAATTAATGCCCTACATTTGTAGGGGGTGAATAGTTACACATTTTTAAGTTTCATAGAAACAACTCCATAATTATTTAAAAAAATAATCAAACAAAGGGCTCTTTCATTCTCCCTGCGTTCTCCCTTTAAGAATTCATTTAGCATTCTCTTGGGATTCATCTTTCTCCCGAAATCGATTCAGCCACATCCGGGGCTGTGCTATCATCGAATGTTTAACCCCGATACGTGAGTTAATTATAATACTTAATGTAGTCTTGCATGGCCTTTTCAATCCGGCCCATGGCTGCTTTTGACACATTGATCCCTTTAACCCTGGCTACTTCGGCAGGATTAAATGCTTTTTTATCATAGATATTATCGTAAGGTTCCCCTGAACCATCTGAATGAGTCAGGTTGTTAAAGGTATTGTCAACATTAACCAAAAGAACACGCTTCTCCCCCCTGTTCGTTAAAAACGATACTTGCACTTCAGTATAGGCATGATTGTAAGGAGAGATAACATGGGTCTTATAGCCCATTAAAGACAGTAAACATGCAAAAGCCATCTCTCTTTCACTGCACCAGCCAAATGAACAAAACGGCTCCAACCCTGGGTAGGTGAACCGATTCGCCGGAGCAACCATATCTTTGAGAAAATGATAAGGTTTTCGCTCGATACGGGTGTATCCAATGTTTTTCTTCCCGTCAACCAATATTGCATCCCGTGGATTAGGTGTACAATAATGCCAGAAGTATGGCATGTTCAATATATCCCCTCTTGATCCATCTTTACACATATTTACTGTAAACAATTTGTGCATTATTTGTATAGTGAAAAAGTTTCGAATGTTGGTTGAATCTTTTCCATCCAGGTTATATTGAATACAGAAATCAGCATATAACGCGGCACCAGTTTTATTTGGATACTGCTGCATATAGTGGTTACAAAGTGTTTGGAAATAGCTGGCGATGGGTTGATCCTGGGCATGGCAGGCCAGGGTGAAGATGGTAAGAACGGCAAGAAGGGCTTTTTTCATTGTGTTGGATTTGTTAAACATCATTAATGCGGATTCATGTTTTAATGGAATAAGTCTCAGATGGTGTAAGTGGAAGATCTTCGGTGCAGTTTTTTGGCGGCTTTAAATTATAAACGTTCATTTGAACTTAAAAGTGCGGAAAACTGTACCGTCATAAAATCAATGGTTTTACTTGTGCCGGGTGTAAGGTGAGAAAGTAATCCTGCCGACCGTTTTCTTACTTCAAAGCTGGTTATAACAGAATAAGCATTCTGACCCGACTCAGGTTTCGGGGTTCCAAAATCAATAAATTATGCGATATCCTGTGTTAACAAGATAATTTTGGAATTTTCATAATATGCCAATAAAATTTTAAATTTGTTGACTGTTATAAAAAAAACAGATTTATATTTGTAATATTGTTTATAATATCATAGAACTTACCACAGGGATATGAGAAAGACAATTATCATCTTACTGTTTGCCTGCGCGCTCAGCAGCCTCTATGCTCAGCAAAGACCCTGGAGAGTCGGCGTCAAGGCAGGTCTCAGCTACGTACATCTGGAAAATTACGGCAAAGGCTATTATTCCGACTTTGCACCAAAGCAAGGCTGGAGCCTTGGGGCATTGTTTCAATACACGAAAGGCGGTTTCCTGAATTACTCGATCGGTCCGGAAATTATGTTCACATCTTCCACAACAGATGTTGACCTTCTTTACATAACTGATTGTTTAACAACAATGCAATCCATTGATGTTCCGGTTAATTTCAAGCTGGGCCTGCAACTGAGTAAGATTTTCAGACCCTATATTATGGGAAATATATATGGTTCCTATATCGTGGAGTATAAAGGAGACCTGTTCTATATGCTTGATCTGGATGAAGTATGGGCTAAGAGAAAAATAAATAAAGTATATTTCGGGGTTAGTGCAGGGCTCGGTTTTGACTTATGGAAATTTCAACTCGAGGGAAGATACCGATGGAATTTAAACAGTATCACTTCTGAAGATTACGCTGCCTTGAAACAAATGGGCTTTGAACTTTCATGCGCATTTCTTTTTTAACAAGAATTGTAAACACCCTACCGAAAGATGAAAAAGTTACTGTTCTATTGCTTGTTGATCATAACCTTCTATTCGTGTAAGAAGGAACCGTTAGAAGATTTTCTGTTCCTGGAAAGAGTTGATAAAGTTGAGGTAATTGATAAATATGTTTTAGCAAGCCGGCTCAAACAAAACCCAAATTCAACACTTTACAAGGCATTGCCCAATAAAAAAATCAAGGTTGTTACCATCGTTTACAACACTGTTGACCCTCAGGGCGATCCAATACTTGCTTCAGGTGCGATTTTTTTTCCTTCTGCAGATGTTGAATATGAGCGATTGGGAACCATTTTGGGCGTTCACTATACGTATGGAGCCAATTACGAGGTCCCGTCTCAGAGAGGGGCAGTGACCGAAGGGCTTTTCTCCCTGTTTGGTTATGTTGTGGTTGCTCCGGATTATATCGGGTATGGTGCTTCCAAAGATAAAGTTCATCCCTATTATGATGTTGTAAGTACGGGCCAGGTTTCTGCCGATATGCTTCTGGCGGCAAAAGAATATTTTGCTTCCATCAGCAGAAAAATGTCACATAAAATTACTGTCATGGGGTATTCCCAGGGTGGGCAGGCCTCTCTGTCTTTTCTCAGATTTGTAGAAACAGAGCCTTTGTACCAGGATGCTTTTGTGATTGATCAGGTATTTGCCGGGGGTGGCGCTTATGATTTAATCAAGTCGTATGATACTTTTGTAGCCAGAGATTATAGCAGCCAGCCGGTCACCATTCCTTTGTTAATCCTCGGGCTCAATTATGGAGAAAACCTGAATCTGGATATGAAACTCATGTTTGCCGAACCTCTGTATTCCAACTATAATGAATGGATCATCTCTAAAAAATATACCACCGATGAGGTTACTGCCAAGATGAACCAGACAAAGCTTACCAAGATCATGGCGCCTGAAGCGTTTGACAGGAAAAACCCCAATACCATGAAATTTATCAAGGCATTGGAAAAAAACAGTTTGATAGTGTATGGAAAAGTAACAACCTGGGTTCCCAAGGCAAAAATAACCTTATTGCATGCCACTGACGATACCATCGTGCCGTATGAGAATACCGATAGTGCTTATAAGGCATTTGCGGCAGCAGGCTGCAATGTAACCAAGCATGATATTCCCGGTAAGGACCACAAGGAAGCCGGGGCAGATTTTTATTCATATTGTATGCTTCATTTACTGCTTTAGCCATTCTCAAGATGAAGACCAGAATAGCCATTTTTCTCCTGTTATTGTTGAGCTCTGCCGTTGTCAGTGCTCAAAAGAAATCATACGCAAAACATAATAAAGGGTATTTCTTTGATGCAGGGGTCTCTTTTGGGGGATCATTCCCCAAAGATAATCCTCAACCGATTTTTGAAGTTTATACTACCCACGGATACCAGTTTTCCAATACTTTTTCTATCGGAGCCGGTGTTTCTACCTACAATACAGAGAACATAATCGTCTATCTGCAATTAAGGTTCAATTTGCGCAATATCAATGAAAACCGAACCAGCTATCCGTATCTTTCCCTGAGAACGGGATACGCGTGGAGTACCTGGACAGGTGATACCTGGGGTGATGACAAAGGCCCTGTCGTTGACCCTCATCTTGGATGGTCATTTTACACAAAAGAGGCCAATTTAAGGTGGAGTGTGTTTTTAGCACCCAGCTTTTACCAATTCCATTTTATTCCCAAGATTGGATTGGCTTTTGAATTTTAGAAGACCCGGAGTCAGCGGTTTTCTGTTATTCCACTACTGCGTTATGTGCTGCATTCAACGACCACATCGGCCAACCGGTTAATAGCATGTTTCCGGTATTGTATGAAATCAGTTTGCCTTCTTTTGAACCGGCAAATATCCACCCATCGTGAATTACCGGTTGGAATTTTACGGGTGTTTCAAGGTTATAGGTGACATCAATTGAGCCTTTTACAGGGTCGATGACCAGTACTTTCCCGGATCGTGTGGAAACAACTATTTTTTGTTTCACAGCTACCGGCATCGATGCAAATTCATCCTCCTGCATCCCGGCACTTTTTGAAATATCAACAGACCAAAGGGATGCAAACCGAACAGGATCGAAACAGGTTAATACTTTTCCCGCCACAGAAAAAAGTTTTCCCTTGAAATATAATGGCCGGCCAATGCTGAAATTCATTTTCTCGGACGGAGAGAGGGTGGAAAGATCATTTTCCTTCGTTGTTGTCATGGCAGGAAATACGCCGCATGGAGCAAGGGTGCCGACGCGGAAAGCTTCAATCCGTTCCTGTCCGGGTTTTGCCTGAGTTCTGCGATTCACGTATACAATACCTCCTGCAATGGTAGGAGGGGAGGTAAAACTCCCATTTTTTACCGGTCTTTGGGTCTTACCGGAGGTGTTGTCAAACTGATGCAAATTTCCCCGGGAGGTCGTGATGAACAGTGATTGTCCGCAGGCAACAGGCGACCCCAGCGGTTCGGAGTCAATCCAGTTTTGCCAGAGGATCGCCCCGGATTTCAAGTCAAAGCAAATCACTGCATACGGTTTGCTATCCTCTATTGCCACATCCAGTTCACTGGGATAAACCGCATAAACCTTCCCGTTTGCCACAGTGGGGGTTGAATTGATCACCGGGCCCAGCCATTTCGACCAAACCAATTCACCGGTTTTGGCATTGATGGCGTAAAGTGTGCATGATTCCGTGGTGATTATTAAAAAATCTTCATCGCACACCGAAGCGGAAACACCATTGTCGGCCAACTGCAAACCCCAGTTAAAACGTCCGGTCTTTTTACTGAACGAAAAAAGATCCTTGCTGTAATATCCGCCTCCCTGTATGATCTCACTGTTGTTGAAAATGGCCGGTGTAGGTGTTTCACTTTTCGCAGGAAAATTAATATGGTATCCATTTTTCGCAGGTTGGACATTTGCCTGATCAAACCCGATTTTTTTAACATCAACGGACATGAATTGAGTGATAAATCCATTTTTATCCCGTTTGGCCCCCTGGAAAAAATTCCTGATCTGTTCAGTCCCCCTGTATGTGATCCGTGCCTCATCTTCCAGCAGGATGCCATCCTTCAGTGGAAATTTGCAAAGAAAAATGTCGCGTTCATAAGTTAAATTCAAGGTGTAATTCTGGTTATAGGGAAGCAGGAAATATGCTTTCCCCTGTTCATCGGTTTTCGATGTGAAAACCTTTTTTTTACCAACAACATCCATAAAAACATCTTCATCTGGCAATGGAAGATGTGAATAATCCTGTACGGTTACCTCCAGAAAAGCTCTCTGGAAAGTTGCACCTCGTTTTTGAATAGGGTCCTGACGGACGGTGTCATTTTTGATTTGTTCGGTAACATTTGTTGGCAGATACATAAAATCAATGGTCAGTGAATATCCTGAAGTTGCAGGAATCTGGTAGGTTCTCATGTTTTCCGATTCCTGTATGCCTAATTGGTAGTCTCCCCCAGGCAATACCTGGAAATTTGCCACCCCTGAGGCATCGGTTGTGGAAACATATACCCGGCGAAATTTCGGACAGACAAATCTTACTGTGAGATTTTTCAACGGTTTGCGGTCAAGGTCGTAAACATTCAATACCAGCTGGGCCTCCTTCGCATTATCAGAAAAGGTAACAGATCCCGGTTTTTGAAAAATCGTGTCGAATGGTTGCTTTGACCTGTATTGATCGGACTGGGCAATGAGCGACCATACGGAAAAAAACAAAATACCGGACAAGAATAGTTTTTTTGATTTCATGGTGCTGGTTTTGATTACTTTAAAACGATAATATTGTTCAGGAATTGTTTAGAGCAGGGCAATAAATTTAGAAATATTCTTGTTGGTCATGATCATGAGTATATTATTATCTTACATTTGTAACGTAAAATATCTTTTTTTATAAAAGTAATGATCTATGTTAAAAGAAGTTTTAAAATCCATTATTCTTTCGCAGCAGGAATGGCAGGTACCGGAAGAAAATGAAATTCCCCGCGAGCACCTTGCCTGGTTTTCATCTATTCCCCCCTTTGCATATTTCCTGACAGGGGTCAGACGTTCAGGGAAAAGCACCCTGCTGAAGCAACTTATGCGGCAACATGGGTCACAAAACTTTTTTAATTTGGAGGATAGCCGATTAGCCGGATTTGAAGTAAGTGATTTTTATCTGGTTGAAGAAATATTTGCAGGGCAATCAGGGGATAAGTCGATGTTGTTTTTTGATGAAATACAGAATGTGCATGGATGGGAAAGATTTGTCCGGGATGCAATAGACAGGAAGAAAACAATAGTAATTACAGGCTCAAATGCCAATTTGCTCAGCAGGGAACTGGGTACGAAACTCACAGGCCGTCATCTTGATTTCAGTGTATTCCCATTTTCATATCCTGAATTTCTGGCTTATTGCAAACTGGAACCCGGTGCCGGATCATTTTTATCATTTATTTCTGAGGGAGGATTTCCCGGATATCTCAGCAGCAGAAAAAAGGAGGTGCTTTCCACACTGGTTTCGGATATTCTGGAACGAGATATTTTTTCACGTTATAATCTTCGCAATCATGCAGCCTATCGGAGGATTGTACAATATCTGCTTAGCAATACAGGTAAAGAGACATCATTTAACAACCTGAAAATTATATTTGAAATCGGTTCAGCATCCTCTGTGATGGATTTTCTGAATTATCTTACCGATGCATACCTGTTGTTTCTGGTTCCAATGTATGATACCTCCTTAAAGGTTCAGGCAAGAAATCCGCGTAAGGTATACGCGATCGACCAGGGGCTGGTAAATTTCTCCTCTGTTTCTGGTTCACCCGACAGGGGCAGGTTACTGGAAAATACGATTTATTTGCAGCTTAAGCGTTCAGGACATGAAATCTGGTATTTTAAAGGAAAGAAAGAGTGTGATTTTATATGCCGTAAAGATAAAAGTTCCTATTCTGCCATTCAGGTTTCATGGGAGGTTGGGATCCAAAATGAAAAGCGTGAATTAGAAGGGCTTCTTGAAGCCATGAACCAATTAAACCTCAGAGAAGGAACGATAATAACTTTCGACCAGGAGGATGAGTTTGTTAAAGAAGGTAAAAATATCCGACTGATACCGGGGTGGAAGTGGTTGGGCTAAAATCTCATGGAGCGATGATGGTAAATCATTCCTGTACAATCCAACCTATTGCAATGGTGCAACAACCTCGAGCAATTCCGGCAGATCCATGCCAAGTTTTTTGAGATGTTCAATTTTTGGAACACCATTTTTTGTCCAGCCGCGTCGCTCATAAACTGCATCAAGCAATTGTTCGTAGCGGTTTTCGCGGTAGGCCCGTAGTACCTTCATCTTCTCTTCGGTGGTTTTTCCGGCAGGATCGAAATTAACCTGTTCGAGCAACTGTTTGTCGTACCGTTCGGCGCGTGATTCGTATTCTTCTTTGGTTACAGGGCCGCAGGCACGATAAGGCTGTGCATCATGTTTGCGCAGGCCATAACCCCGGCGGATGTTGAAAATGCGCTGGAAGTTGTATACCCGTTCCGACATGCTGATGATTTCATGTTTGTCAATGTTTGAACCAGTTACAGCATTGAAAATGGTTACATAGTTATCAACATGCTGTGGAACTTTTGCCGGCTCGGCACTCTGTGCGTTGTCTTCAGGTTCCACATCATTCCATGGCAACTTGCAAAATCCGGCCAGACCAAACCAGGTGCGGAACATGGGGAAATAATGGAGTGCTTCGGCCTTTTTTTCAAAGGTAGGAATCTGGTTGTTCACCATATCCATGAAAATCAGCCAGGCTTCGTCGTGTTGCGGGCCTTTGTTGGTCATGGCATAACCACCCTGTTGGGCAAGGGATTCTTTTGAAACATACTGAGAATATTCCAACCCTTTGTTTTCCATGCCGATATCCTGCATGAATCCCGGATCGCCCCAGCCGTTTTTAGCGAATAATTCCTTCATTTTGCGAACACCCTGTCCGGCGATAAGGCCAAAACCTTCTCCTTTTGAAACAAGGTGCAGCAGTTCCATTGCTGCGTCAGCATTGCCGAAGTTGAGTTTGAGCCCACCGGTACGTTCCTCGTTCAGGATGCCGTTTTCATAACATTCCATCACAAATCCGAGGATGGTACCCCAGGAGATGGTGCAAATACCATAAGTATCGCAATAGAAGTTGGCCTCGATGGTAAAGTCGGGGTTGAAAATTCCGGCAATAGAGCCGAGGGAGGAAGTGGTTTCATATTCCGGTCCGTCAACAATTACATGGCTTCCTGCGTATGGACCTGACCGGAGGAGGTAGTTGTCAACTCCTTTGGCGCAGGCCATGTTGCAACCTACCCAGCAACCATCGGGTACATTCTGAGTGAAATAGGACATCCAGACATCGCCGGTAATTTTATCAGAATCTTTATGGCTGCCGTATTTAAAATTGTTGACCGGCAACAGGTCGTAATCATTCATCACGTTGGTGAGGTGCGCAGTTCCCTTCTTTTTCATTTCACATTGCTTGTCATCGAGTTCCCGCATCTCTTTGTTAAAGGTCCGGCCACGTTCCTGAATGGCTTCCATGTTCACCACATTGTTGCGGTTTCCGCCGATGGTTTTCACATGTGCCACCAGCGCTTTGATCTTTTTATCACGCAATACAGTGCCGATGCCGCCACGTCCCGCCTGTTTCAGCCTGACTTTTTTACGTTTGATGTCGTAAAAACTGAAGTTGAGCATGCCTATGAGCGAGTGTTCGGCGGCAGTGCCTGCGGAGACAACTGAAACATTGTATTTATCTTTCTCATTCCCGGGAATGGCCATCATGTCGTGCAGCTCTTCTGCCAGTACATGACTGTCGGATGGGAGATCGGCAGCCTCGTAAATTTCGATCACTTCACGTTCTTCTTCGAAAACAACGAGGATCTCCTGGTTGGACTTTCCCTGAATCTCCAGGGCATCAAAGCCGCAAAATTTCATGAACGGGCCAAAAAAACCACCCACATTCGAGTCAACCACGATGTCGGTTTGAGGACTGATGGCACAGCATATTGATTTACCGCTTCCCGAATACTGGGTAATACCGCAACACGGGCCACCGGAAATGACGATCTCATTTTCAGGATCATTCCATTTGGTGTCGGGTTTGGTGGCATCCCAGAGCAACCGGAGGTCAAATCCTTTTCCACCGATAAATTTCTCCTTCATCTGGGGCGTTACAGGTTTTTCTGTAATGGTGCACTCACCCACGTTGATATGCACCGTGCGGTTGTTGTATCCCTTGTCAATCGGGGCCCAGTTGTACTTGTATTGAGCCAGTAGTTTATGAGTTTTCTTAAAATCGTCGAATGTCATATCGATGTGTGTTTTGTGAATGTTTTAACGAAGCAAAAATAGCAAAAAAATCACAGGTAATGACCCGAAAATCAAAAAGTTCGATATGTTTTATTGTGCATAACGAGTGGGCGAGTGGGCGAGTGGGCGAGTGGGCGAGTGGGCAAGTGGGCGAGTGGGCAAGTGGGCGAGTGGGCAAGTGGGCGAGTGGGCAAGTGGGCAAGTGGGCGGGTGGTTATTGGGATTGAGTGGGTTCTGGGGTGCTTTCGGGATTTTTTTGTTGTGAGCTTCTTCCATGCCGGTGGTGGTGGTGGTGGTGGATGTGTTTGGGTTTTTCAACACGTGTGGATTTTGAAAAATAAATGATGGCAGGGATCATGGTAGCCAGTAGTGCGAATGCACAAGAAACCAGGGCAGCATTCAGTGTGGTGAGATGGGTAAATGGCTGTAGAATATGAATTAATATTTCGACTACAATTAACAGGGCCAGGAAAAGTTGAAAATAGAATAAAAGTCTGAATATCAGTAAATAAGATTTTTTATCAAACCAGTTTCTGCTTAAACGCATCTGTGAGGAATTGAAGAGTCTGTGATATGTCCAGACAATGATCGTCAGGACCAGGCCTTCCATGATTACTGGGACCAGGATTTCAGGATTAAATGTGAGGTCATCCGCAAAGACGTCAGAAAAGTAATTATTCACCCAATGAAAGAGGTTCAACATGGCCATTATAAAAATGAAAGCAGTTGAAAAGATAACCCCAAAGCCGAATTTCCATGTTTTTGAGATCGCAAGAATGATAATGCCCAAAGCGCCAAACCAGGGAGACAGCATGCTTGTGGCAAATAACTTCGCAAAAATTAACAGCAAAATTGAGGTTGAAACATATAATCCCGGTTCCAAATATTTTTTAAAGCTGCTTTTATGGGATTGCCGGTTATGAGAATGGGAATGATGCGTTTTTGAATGTTGTGAAGTATCTGGCATATATTAATTGTGAAATTATTAAAAGTTAATTTTCAGGTTCGTCCAACCGATTTTGTAATTCGTCTTTCTCAATTTCAAGATCGGCAATCTGCTGACGTTTTGTCTCAATGCTGCGCAATGTGGAGGTGATTCGTGCCTGAAGCCCGGCTAAAACCGTCTTTTCTTTTCCTGAAGAAACAATGATTTCCATTTGATCTTCCAATTCTTTCAAATAGGATTTATCTTTGGCAAGGGCTGTTTGGAGTTCGTAAATATCAGCTGAAAACCGGGATAGCGTAAATTGCATTTTAACTTCCCAGTTTTTCTTTTTATACCTGAAAAAATCGTCCAACCGTTTTCCAAGTATATCAAATGCGGTCTGAAGCCGGGAATAGAGTTCCTCCCGTTGCCCGGGTAACATCTTTATCCCCTTGAATTCAGATTGAATTTTTTTTAAAAATTCCCTGGTTTCTTTGTATTCATGGGTCTCTTCTGATTGAGCAAGCCCTTTATCTACCAATGATTTTAAGCGGGTATAATTGGATTGTGCTTCCTGGCTGAACACCTGGCGTGCTTCTTCCTTCCTTAATTTGATCATGCCAAAAGCATCCTGAAGGCTTGAATATAATTCATCACGATGCTCCCGGAGAAGTTTCGATCCTTTGATTCGTTCCTGGATTTCGATCAGCGATTCCCAGGCTGACTTTAAATCATCCGATGTGATTACCTGGGTTGTTACACCTGCCACGAGAGGTTTTAACGCTGCATAATTTGATAATGCTTCATACTCAAAATGAAAACGTTCATCTTCAATTTTTTTATTCACTGCCGCAAACGCCTGCTGCAAGCGGCCATAAAGTTCCTCCCGGTCTTCGCGCCGAAGGATCAATCCTCTGAAGTGACCCTGAACATCGATCAGAAACCCTTTTTCATCCCGCAGGTTTTCGGCACAGCCGGCGTTTGCCAGCCCTTCTTCAAGAATTGCCTTCAGGGTTTCATAATTTTGAAGAGCTGCCTCCTCCGACCATTTTTCAGGTTCCATGTATTCGGAATATAAGTACAGAAATGTTAATTGAAGACGCAAAAGTAATGCAGATTCAGCTACTGAGCAAATTTAATCGGACGGGTCAATAGAACCTCTGAAATCCCTATTTTTGCGAAATAATTTGAGTGTATGGATATTGTCAGTAAAAATGTTCTGGTTACAGGGGGCGCAGGTTTTATAGGGAGTCATCTGACTGAGGAATTGCTGCGAATGGGTTGTAATGTCAAGGTTTTTGTACATTACAATTCATTTAACCGTTGGGGTTGGATCGATTATCTTCCGACGGATTTAAAGAAAAACATTGAAATCTTCACCGGTGATATCCGTGACCCGAACGGGGTAAGAGAGGCGATGAAAGGATGTGAGGTCGTTTTTCATCTTGCAGCCCTTATCGGAATTCCCTATTCGTATCATTCTCCTGACACCTATGTTGATACCAATGTCAAAGGTACTTTGAACATCCTCCAGGCCGCTCGCCAGATGGGTGTAACCCGGATGATACATACCTCCACTTCTGAGATATACGGTACTGCGCAATTTGTGCCGATCACAGAGGAGCATCCGGTTAACCCGCAATCGCCTTATGCCGCAACCAAGGCATCGGCCGATTTCCTGGCACTGACATTCTTCAGGTCGTTCAATACCCCGGTTGTTGTTGTTCGTCCTTTCAATACTTACGGGCCACGTCAGTCGGCCAGGGCCATCATTCCAACCATTATAACCCAACTGCTTAGCGGGAATGGAAAGGTAACGCTTGGTTCTCTTACACCAACACGCGATTTGAACTTCGTGAAAGATACTGCACGGGGGTTTATCAAGGCAGCTGAAAGTGATATGGCAGTAGGAGAGGTGATCAATCTGGGAAGCAATTATGAGATTTCCGTCGGTAATCTGGCGCTTAAAATTGCATCGCTGATGGGAAAAGAGATCAGGATTGAAGGTGCGGATGAACGGATGCGCCCTGAAAAAAGTGAGGTAGAAAGGCTATGGGCCGCGAACGATAAAGCCAAGAAACTGCTCGGATGGGAGCCACTGTCCAACCTTGAATCGGGGTTAAAAGAGACGATTCACTGGTTTTCACAGCCCGATAATATGGAATTCTACAAGGCAGGGGTTTATACGATTTAATATGTGGTTAAACTGATTTTATTTGTGAGGTATAATCGTGCAAACAAGTCACTTTATCTGTCAGTTTATCGATTTCAATCATTTAATTCCATAATATACGCCAATAACTGGAGTATAATTCCATAAAATACGCCGGATAATGTTTTTTAGCCTTGATTCTTCAAAGGCAGAAGCTTCCGGGAGACTTCGTTTCCGGGTTGTAATATCATCCTTGTGCGAATTCGTTTGCTCAATTTAACTGAAATTGCCGTATTTTTGACAATCTAATATATAGAGGGATGCGAAAAACGATTACTATTTTTGCTTTGTTATTATTTTGTCTGCCAGGCTTTTCCCAGGTGGTGTATGAGGATGTCAGCAATCTTGGCATATACGACTTTCTGGATGAACTGGCCAATTTGAAGCTGATCACATTGAATTCGGCGGTTAAACCCTATTCAAGAAGCTACATTGCCGGGAAATTGCATGAGGCCAAAACAACCGACGAACTGGTTGACCCAAAAACCGGGAAACCGAACCAACACCTCAACAAACGGCAACGAAAGGAACTGAATTTCTATCTGCAAGACTACCAGCTTGAATCCTCGTCACACGTCACCCGTCACGCATCACGACTTGCAGATGAATATAACAACAAGCTTTCTTTCCTGCTCAAAAAGCAGCCCGACATGGTGGTGGCGCTCAATCCTGTCGGGTTCCATTACAAAGATTCATTGTTTACCTTTTCGATACGCCCGATTTTGGGGTTTCAATGGATGACCAATGAAAACGGTGCTGAATATCACCGGTGGTGGGGGGGGAGCATGTTTGGCTATATCGGCAAGAACTTCGGGTTCTATGCCAACCTGCGCGACAACAATGCCAGTGTGGCCATGGCAAAGCCGGAATATTTTACGATGGAGCAGGGGGCTGTTTATAAGCCGATGGAAAATGGCAAGGTAGACTTTAGTGAGATACGTGGAGGAATTACAGTTTCATGGAACTGGGGCTCCTTTGGGTTGCTAAAAGACAGAATGGAGTGGGGAAACAATTATCACGGAGCAAACATCCTGAGTGGTAAATCACCTTCATTCCCGTATATCCAGTTACACCTGAACCCTGCCAAATGGTTCGATTTTAATTATTTTCATGCCTGGCTCAATTCAGAGGTTATCGACAGCAGCAGGTCATATTATAGCGGGGGTGCTTACCGGGAGGTATACAGGAACAAATTCATGGCAGCAAATTTATTCACCTTTATCCCGTGGCGCGGGCTTAACCTGTCGTTCGGAAACTCAATCGTTTACAGTGATAATGGTGTGCAGCCGGTGTTCCTTATTCCTTTCATGTTTTTTAATTCGGTGGATGCAACCTCGAGTTCATACAGCAACAATGCGGGACAGAATTCCCAGATGTTTGTAGATCTCAATTCAAGACAGATCAAACACCTGAACCTTTATGTCACTTTGTTCATTGATGAGCTAAAAGTTTCACGGATAACAGATCCGGGACTACTGAACTGGACAAGTTGGAAAGCCGGCTTCCGCCTGAGCGACCTGCCATTTCAGAATGTGGCTTTCACTGCTGAATGGACTAAAACGAACCCAATCACTTACAAACACTATATTGCTACAACCACTTATGCTTCCAACAATTATTGTATGGGCCATTATCTCAGAGACAATTCCATGGAGATTTATCTCGCCCTTGCCTGGAAACCACTGAGGGGCGTTTTTTTGAACCTCGCTTATACCCTTGCGCAACATGGCGATGAGTATATCGATGACCGGTCGTATTACTATGATGTTCTCAGGTTCATGAAAAACAAAACCTGGCAGAGTGAATCATTAGAATTCACTGCCAGGTATGAGTTTGTCAACAACGGCTATCTGTTTTTACGGTATCTCAATGCAAGTCAGGAAGGAGATATCGGGTACCAGCCGGAGTTTATGCATGGAAAAACCAACAATCTGTCAATCGGAATGAATCTCGGATTTTAAGGAGTTTACATTCTCTGTTTTTTTAACCCTGATAAACAGAACCCACAAAAGAAAAAAGATTCCAAAGAAGAACCAGCGGGACAGGTTGTCATGCATGAATTCGTATTGTTCAGGAAGTTTATAGAGAACGACACAAAGAAAAATAAAATGAATCATTGCGGCAATGAGCAGCACCATTGTTGAAAAAGGGATATACCAGAGTTTCCTTTGAATACGCCCGGGGTAGCACAGGATAAGCAGAGTAAATTGGATCACTTGCTTTAATCCTGAGCAGCCCTCAAAAAGAAAAATGGAGTTGTTGTTCGGTAAGTTGATCAGAAACTGTGCTTTATTCAGCGTTACCGGAAAAATGAGACCAACAAGGAAAGATGAGATGGTGAATTCAATTTCCATCAGCCAATGAAAAAGCCGGGTGAAGGTTGAAGATAAAAGAATATCGAGGTTCATTATCTTCCATCCCTGAATGATAATCGCCGAAATCACCAGAAACAGAGCAATTTCCTTCACCGGTGATAAATAATCCAGAAGCTTTGATATTGTGTTAGTTTTGGCCATCAGAAACTAAAAGTCATCAGCGAAATAAAACAGGATTGGCTTTAACATAATTATTTGCAAAATTCAGGTTGTCGATAGTGCCTACATCGAGTAAAAATTCAGGGATCGGATATCCTTTCATCCTGTTTACCAGTTTCGGGAGTAAATGGAACCCGATGTCAACCACATGGTCGGGGTTGGTTTCAAATTCAGGCAGGTTATCAAATAAGGAACCTGAAGTCAGATAAATTCCGGCGTTGGCAAGGTCTGACTTTGGATTTGCAGGCTTTTCAAAAAAGGAGGTAACGGTGGAATTTTCATCCAATTCAACGATTCCACAACCAGTCGGATTATTGGTGCGAAAAAGCCCCATGGTAAAACTCGATCCGGAAGATTTATGAAACTGGTGCATCCGGCTCAAATCAATGTTAGTCAGGTTGTCGGAGTAGAAAATGTAGACATCTTCATCCGCATGAAAGAACTGACGGTTGTTTAAAATGGTTCCCAGGCTTCCAAGTAATTGTTTTTCATAAATCAACGTAACTTTCAGGTCATGTGCGTTTTCATCAACATACACCTTTACTTTCTCCGGCAGATGGTTCACATTGATCAACACCTCGTCAATGCCGAACTTACGGAAAAGCCTGAACCAGTAATCCATTAACGGAACACCATTGACCGGAATCAGGCATTTGGGGATTTCCCTTGTCAAAGGAAGTAACCTTGTTCCCAGTCCGGCAGCTAAAAGAACAGCTTTCATCTACAGTGATGGTTTAAATATTTTTTTGAATATGATGAATGATTAAAAAGAGACTTTAGAATTATATCTCCGCATATTAAAAATAATCCGGGTGCCAAACGGATCAAGCATAAATGGCAACTCCTGGTATTGCTGCATTCCCAAACGAAAAGTGTCCTGCAAAACCCTCGGGACATAGCTTAACAGGAACCCTCCTCCACCGGCACCGGCTATTTTATAGCCGGTTGCACCGCTGTTTTCCGCAATTTTGATCATTTCTTCAATCTCCGGTTTCGAAATACCGGATGCCAGTTTTTTCTTCAGTTCCCAGTTGATCCTCAGAAATTCCCCAAAAGCGTCAATATCACCAGCTTTGTAGGACTCTTCGAGGAGAGGAACGAGATTGGCCAGTTCACATAAAAAGGTGAAATTTTCCTGTGCTTTACTGTTTTGTTCAGCAAGAACCAGATTGGCATTTCTGGTGATATTGGTGAAATGCAGCAGCAGGTTTGATCCAAGTTTAATCCGTTTATCTGCAGAGGCATTCAGGCTGACCACCTCAACACTATCATCGGGATTGAAAATAATCTTTTTTAATCCTCCGAAGGCGGCAATATACTGATCCTGTTTGCCGATTGGGTTATTCAGTATATCGATTTCAATTTCGCAAGCTTCCCTGGCCAGTTGTTCAGCGGTTACGCTTTGTCCTTTCAGGTTATATAATACATTTAACAATCCAACAGTCAGAGATGACGATGAGCCAAGACCGGATCCGGCCGATGGGATATCAGCCAGCATCGTAATTTCAATCCCCTTTTCAATACCGGTTTTTATCATTGCCTCACGAACCAGTGCATGTTGTATCTGGTCAACCCTGTCAACGATTTCTTTTTTTGTATAGTTGATGTAAATTTTTTCATCAAAACGTTCCGTCACGATGACAAAAATATATTTATCGATGGAACTGCTGAGCACCATCCCAGGTTGTTGCCGGTAAAAAGATGGAAGGTCGGTGCCTCCTCCGACAAAACTGATACGCAAAGGCGTTTGGCTGATGATCATACGATTGCTTTTCTGATTACACCAAGGGAGCGCATGTTCTTTTCAGCAAAATCAACAATGTCTTCAATGTCCAATTGCCCTTCAAGGTAGGTTTTATATTCGGCAACACTATCCCGGATCGTTCGTTGTGGTTTCCACCCCAGGGATTGTAGTTTCGCTGTATCAGAGAAAATATGGCGGGTATCCCCATAACGGTACTCGCCGGGCATGGTAGTTCCGATTTCCGTATTAAAGACGGATGCGACGATGCCGGCAAATTCATTGACCGTCCATGTTTGGCCGGCACCAACGTTAAATACATTGAAATCAGCTTCACTTTTTTCCATGACCATTACGTTGGCATCCACCACATCATGCACGTTCACATAGTCTCTGAGCATCATCCCATCCTCATAAATCGTAGGCCGTTTTTTCAGGTAATTGCACAAAGAGAAAATGCGGCACGCCCCGGAATAGGTATTGTAAAAACTTTGCCGCGGCCCCTGAACAATGGAATACCGCATGGCAACTGAGGGGATACCAATCCGTCGCCCCAGGTTTATGGCAAGCATCTCCTGCATGTACTTCGACATGGCATAAGGGTTCTGAGGATTGATAACCGTTTCATCAGATTTTTGCAGGACCAACGCTTTTTTGCAAACCGGGCATAAATGATTCCATTCTTTCAGTTGAAGTTGGTTATCTGACCTGATATTCGGATAGAAAAAACCATGCTCTTCGCACAAATACCGGCCTTCACCCATTACTGCCTGGGATGAAGCAACAATTACCTTTCTGACAGGTAATTTTTTTTGTTCGATTATTTCATAAATCAGGGAGGTACTGTAGGCATTGATGTGTGTAAATGTTGCATAATCAGGAAGGTAATCCTGGTATGCAGCAAGATGATAAACGACATCAATACCCGTGAGTGCGAATTCCAGGACCGATCTGTCGCGAACATCGCCAAAGATAAATTCAACCTTTGTTTTATCAAGGTATTTCGGAAATCCCTTCAGGTGAATCGGGTGCCGGAGGGCATCAAGGATCCTTACATTATGGCCAAGGGTGACCAATTTATCAGCGGTGTGCGAGCCGATAAAGCCCGCACCCCCGGTTATGAGAATATTCATAAATGTGTTTTATTTTCCGGTTCCGCGTAAAACGGCCGGGATGGTTTTTAATAATATTTTCAGGTCGAGTACCAGAGACCAGTTATCGATATATTCCAGATCGAGTTTTACCCAGTCGTCAAAATTGTTGATGTTATTTCTGCCGGATATCTGCCACAGGCAGGTTATGCCGGGTTTTACACTCAGTTTACGTCTGTGCCATAGATCAAATTCTTTAAATTCATATTGCAGTGGAGGTCTTGGTCCTACAAGACTCAAATCTCCTTTTAATACGCTGAACAATTGAGGCAGTTCATCCAGGCTGTATTTTCGCAGGAATTTTCCGATGGGGAAGATTCTCGGATCATTTTCCATTTTGAACATGGGGCCTCTCATTTCATTGTATTGCAATAACTCTTTCTTGATTTCATCAGCATTTTTATACATGGACCTGAATTTCCAGCTGGTAATGGGTTTTCTGTTCAGCCCCATGATTTTCCAGTTGAAAAGTACCGGCCACCCGTCCTGCATGAAAATGAGCACCGAAATGATGGCAAAGAAAGGAAGGAGGAGGATGATTGCGATAAAAGACACCATGATATCAATGGTTCGTTTAATGGTTTTTTCAAGATTGGTTTTGAGGTATGGATAGAAGGAGATGAAATTGATGCCATAAATATTGTCGACTTTAATATTCTTCGCCATGTGCATGAAAAAGTCGGAAACCAGTCGAACCTGAACCCCGACCCTTTCGCACTCTTCATATACATATTTAAGTTCCGACATATCATTTGTGGCGAGGGAAATGATAACTTCCTCGGGATTATATTCTTTGAGAACTTTTCCAATATCAGGAAAGTGTCCGAGAATTTTGAGAGGAAGGACTGTTTTTTCATCATGGTTTGGAATCAGAACGCCAAGTATGTTTATTCCCCAATGGAACCTGTTATGGATGGTATGAATCAATTTTTCAACTGTTTTTCCTGATCCAATAATGATGATGCGTTGCTGGGGCTGATGTTTCCGCACCAGTTTTGCAACATAGAACATGATTGTTTTTTCTGCCAGCAGGCCTGTGAAAATTGTGAAAAGTGAAATGATGACCAGCATGCGGGAAATGGTGGCAAAGCGGAGCATATACAGCAGGGCAATAACAATCAGGAACCCGAGCATTACCACCGTAAAAACGAGGGTATACTCGGTTGCAAGTGAGGTGAACCGATGAAAGTTATAAGCCCTGAAATTGGTAAAGATGATGACAAAGCAAAAGGCAACGACAATGGCAATGATTAAAAGAGAAGAGGTTGAAAAAGCTGATCCGTTGATGTGCTGAAGCTGGCCATCGGGAAATGAAAATTTCCAGATGAAATATGATACGAAAAGCAAAGCAAGAACAGCAATAAAATCAGTTATTTGCGCTATTGTCTGATTCAAATGGGACTTCCAGATCATTGGAGATTCATCTTAAATTTTATGATGCGGTAAATGTAATAAGAATTTACTTTGAGATAACGTTTGAACTTCTTTGGATCCTGAACGGCCCGGTACAGCCACTCCAATCCCCTTTTTGTCCATTTGGGGGCATCTTTCTTAACACCGGCCAGCACATCGAAAGTACCGCCGACTCCCAATAGTACCCCATGATTCAGTTTTTTTCTAAGGGTTTGCATCAGGATTTCCTGTTTTGGGGAACCCAAACCCAGTAAAATAACTTCTGCTTTGCTATTCATTATCAGAGAAGCAATATCATCCAGGTCTTCATTTTTAAAATATCCATGGTGGGTACCGACAATATTTCTGGCATAAACCGGATGTTTCTTCACCATATCCAAAATTTCCTGTTTTGCCCCAAGCAAAAATGCTTTCAGGTTGGTTTGTGCCAGGAGATCTTTTGCAATTTCCACACCGCCTAAATCCCACTCTTTCAGAGGTGTTCCCAGAAATTTCATTCCCAGGTTGATGGCGTTTTCCGGTAAAACGATGAAGGAAGCATCCACACTTACTTTACATGCAGGGCTGTGGTCGTACAGGTACATTTTATTGGCATTCATCACGGTGATAAATGCAACTTCGTCAAGCACCGCCTGCACTGTCACCTTTTCAAGAATTTCCTGTTTCGATAAATCGGACACAGGATAGTGGAGGAATTTAGTGAGTGACATTGCCTGTTTTATAGTTTATGAACAATGATTTCCGCAATCCGCTCGGCGGCTTTTCCATCCCACAGTTCCGGAATAGTCCCTTTCTTGATGTTACCGGCCACAGCGGCCCTGATGGTTTGAAGGACAATTCCGGTATCGGATCCACAAAGAATATTTGTTCCAACCTCAACCGTTACGGGTCGTTCGGTGTTGTCCCTGACAGTTACGCAAGGTACTCCCAGAAAGGTGGTCTCTTCCTGAATGCCACCACTGTCGGTAACGATCATAAAGGCTTTGCTGATCAGTGATTGAAAGTCAAGATATCCCAATGGTTCGATCATGCGAACATTTGATGAGACTGTATCGCCCAGGCCGAACTCGGCAATCTTTCTTAATGTTCGGGGATGAATTGGGAAAACGACCTCTTTCATGGCAGAGATTTCATTCAGAAACCTGATCAGTTCTTGAAGCGAATGCTGATTATCAACATTGGAGGGCCTGTGGAAAGTGACCAGGAAATAATCTTTTTCCTTTAACCCGGTAGTTTGAAGGATGGTTGAGGCGGCGATTTTTTCTCTCAGATAAACCAGGCTGTCGATCATCACATTTCCGGTAAAAAACACCTTTTCGTGTGGAATACCTTCCCTTTCAAGGTTTTCCAGACCACTTTTTTCGGTAATGAACAGTAAATCGGAGATGGAATCGGTTATGATCCTGTTGATTTCTTCGGGCATCGACCGGTCGCCGCTTCGCAGCCCTGCTTCGATATGGGCTACAGGAATATGCATTTTTACCGCCGTGAGCGCGCATGCCATGGTGGAATTGACATCACCGACCACAATCAGCAGGTCGGGCTTAACTTCGCCCAATACCTTTTCAATGGCAACCATGATTTTACCGGTTTGCTCAGCATGGGAACCGCTATTGTCGCCCAGGTGAAAATCGGGAGCAGGGATTCCAAGGTCATCGAAAAACACTTTCGACATCTTATCATCTGAATGCTGGCCTGTATGGCAAAGAAGATGTTTCACTTCGGGTGCGTATTTTAAAAAGGCACGGTAAACGGGTGCAATTTTAATAAAGTTGGGCCGGGTACCGATGATGGAGAGAATTGTTTTCATTTGTGTTATTTTCTGATTTTCAGGAGAGTGGCAGGAACACCACCATATATTCCATAAGATTGACAGTTTTTTGTAACTACGGCTCCAGCTGCAATAATACAACCTTTTTGAATGGTTAGCCCTGGCATTATGATCGCATTGGTTCCGATCCATACATCATCTTCAATGATGGTTTGCGCAGTGTCTATTTCTCCCTGCAACACCATCGGGATTGTTGTGTCTGAATGCTGATGCATGCGACCCAGGATCGTTACTCCGGGAGCAATCATTACGTAATTCCCCAGACGCACATTGGATAGCTGGACATTTTCATTGACCTGACAATAATTCCCTATTTCGATATTTTCCCCTTTCCCCACATAAACACCCGACTGTATCTTGCACCCGGTTCCGATTTTAGCGAACCTGCGCAGACACATGATTCTCATCGAATTGAACGATCTTCCCATTGGGAAAAAACTACTTGGGAGGTGTGAAAACAAAATGTAGTATAATCCGACAAAAATGGATTTCATGACGCTTGAAATTTAACTGCTGAAATGAGCGAAAGAATCATTGGAGTTTGTGACCACCTGAAATATGGAAGTTTATAAGTGAAATTTGACATTTTGCGAAAATAGAAATAACCTTTTTGATTATAAAGATTATCCAGTGTGTGCTGAATTAAGCCATTCAGCATCCTCTCATCTGCCTGTTCAGGATAAACATTATAATAGGATGAAAGTGTCTGGATGATTTGTGCGCTGTTTTGTGCGTCAACAGGATATATTTTGCGTGGGAAATAACACGTTTCATTATTTCGGGTAATAAAATTATTTATAAAGTACTGAAAAGCCTTCTCAATTGATTTTCTGGTTCTTTCATTCTGGAGTTCGGGGCTAAGGTTTATTAAACTTTCAATTACATAGCCTGTATGAAAACCATCAACCCACCTCCCGTTGTTAGTAATGGCATACCACCACGATCCGTCTTCATTCTGAGTTTCAAGGATGAAATTCAAGATGCCGCTGATTAGTTGATCGGGAAAGATTTTGAACTTGAAAAGGCTGTTTGATTTGTCGAAGAACCATAATGCGAGCGCATTCACATTGATGATAGGATCATCTTCATTCGGATAATACCTGAAAAAAAGAGATTGTGGCGATTTCTGAATATAACCAAGTTCATGTTCCAGCGAATACCTGATCTTTTCGATCAGAATTTTCAGGCTGGCATCGCCTGTTGATTCATACAGGGATAAAATGGCAAACCCTGCGAAAACCGTGCTGTACAGGTTGATTGTTGCAGGAGTTGAAGTCGTAAACCGGGTAGAATATTGAAAATTAAGTCCCCAGGCGATTCCATTATTATTGGTTTGTGCCTTGCTGACAAGAAGTTCAAGCATTTTTTTTGCTTTCTCAAGCAGTTGAGGTGATCCTGACCGGCCATAAAGTATGCTATATACCATCAGCATATCCGAAATTGCTTTTGTATGCTGCAACTTTTTTGTTCCGGTTATCCGGAAGTTGAAAGGAAGTTTCCCATTGATTTGAATGAAAATTCTTTCCAGCAATCTGTTTTTTAAACTGAAAAACCTCAGGACAGGACTTGTAAGCGCATCAAAATGATCATAGGAGTAGAGGTCGTTTTTTTCAATGAACCCGATACATTGTGTAATGACTTGCTGCAGGGATCTTGACTCAATCATTGACTTTCAGGTTTTGAGAGGAGGAGATTTTCTGATTGATGGAAGAAATCACAAACCGGAATTTGCCGTTTTGTTCTCTTGGGATAGAATCAACATACTGAACCATGACCAACGTAGAAGCACCCAACCTGTTTTCAGTCTCCTTCAGGATCATATTTTCTTCCATGGAGGTAAAACCACTTTCCTTAACAATTCTAAGGATGATCTCCCCCGCTTTCTCCTGAATTATCTGTGCTTCCCTTACGTGTAAAGCATCTTTAAAGATATGGTCCAACCTCCCGACCAAAGCACCCTCTTTGGTGACAATATAATCCTCCATCCTTCCCAGAATTGTTTCGACCAGGATGCCGGGAAAACCGCATGGGCATGACCCATCAGACGATTTTTTTATAAGATCCGATGTCTGATAACGGATAAAAGGAAAAGCATAATTGGATAGATTTGTGGAAATCAGCTGGTCCCCTTTGAACTCATGAAATCCACTTTGCAACAGAAGGTGTTTCCGCCCATGGGGGCAGGTTAAAATGTAACCGCATTTTTCGGTGTTTCCATAAAAGTCAAAGACTTTTGCATGAAATGCTTTCTCGAATTTGGCTTTTTGATAATCCAGCAGACTTTCAGAGCTGGTAACGATCGAGGGTATTTCAACATGCAGGCCCTTTTCAAGCACAGCATCTGCCAAAAGGTTAATTGCGGAGGGATACCCGTTCAGAATATCGGGTTTGAACTTTTCGAGCGCCCGGATATAATATTTTATTGTGTTTTCCGAGATGTTAACCGAGGACAGGATTAGTTTGGAGGAATAGGCCTCAACCACCCAGAATGGAGGTTTGGTGCGGGAAGGTTTTGTAACCGGATGCCCTGCCAGAACAGCAACTCGTGGTTTCCGGTCGTGAATGTTAGTTGCCCAGGCAAACTGAAGATCCCGGATGGCATGATATTCCTGGAGTGTATTCATTGTTTCCGGGAACCTCAATCCGGCACCTGTTGTTCCGCTGGTGTGCCGCCATTTAACTGGATATGGAAGTGTTTTGGTTGTAATGATACTATCGAAGTTCTTTCGGATAATCTCTTTGGTAAGCAATGGGATATCCTCCAGTTTTGACAAAGCATCTTCCCGGTACGGATCAAATCCATTTTCCTGAAATAATGTTTTGTAATAAAGAGTGTGTTGGCTGGCAAATTTAAGAAAATCAACCAGGTGATGCCGCTGTTTTGAAATAACTTCGTCAGAGGAACTGGTGGCCGACTTTTTCAGGTAATCAGAAAATTGATGATAAAACGTGCCATAATTGGAACGATGTGAACGTAACTCAAAAAAGGTTGCAAACAGGTTTTTTACCGATCCGGGTGAATTATAAAATATATTCTGGAAAAAGGGATTACCGTAAGCCATGCAGAATTATTTTATTTGTTGTTGGCTTCGATAAAGTTTTTCCAGCCAAAATGAGGAACAAATTGGTGTATGTACTTTTGAGGCAACTCAGAGAGTTGAAATTGTTTTTCACCCGTACCGATCCTGATATCCTGAAAAGAAAACGGTGCAATCGGAAATTTCTCAATGCCGAATGCATTTTTTATGGAAGGTATTTTTGACGGATCAAATCCCATCAGACATGCGCATACTGCATCAATGGCCACCGGATTTGTTCCTGCAATCAATGTGTGAAGATTGACCGAATCGGGTGCCATTGGACCATTTCCTTCTCCTGCAATAATACCATCTACAATACCGATGTATTTTTTTGATGCTGGAAATTGCCCGGAAGGCAGTTCTCCTGATGCATTGCCGTATAAAAGAAGTTTATTCAGGTCAATGATGGTTCTCCACATGGTATCGTTGCCATGCCAGTTTCCGCTGCGTACCACCTTATTCGTGTCACCGAGGAAAAATCTGCTTATAATTTTAAGATACCTGAATAAGGTAAGATGCGAATCTGCTGCCAGGAATTTCTGCTTGACATATGCCACAACAGGACCTTCGAGCCTCGCATTGATGTTTTCGGAGGGGAACTGATCGCCACCCTGCGCCGGACCACCTTCCGAATGATGCGGGAGATAGTTTCGATAGGTATTGATGCCGACGAGATTTTTCAAACAACAGGTGATTCCTGCTTTTTTATGTGTTTTCAACTTTGGAACATTGATGAAAACATCTGATTCAATCACCGACCTGGAGAGCTTATAAAGATTGTTCTTCCCATCATGGGCGCGATTGGTTTCGGTAATGTCATAATATGCCCCATAATACCCCCTGGCCGATTTGTTGTGGTTAAAAAAGCAACTTTCATCATCCTTCAGGTTGAACAAAACACTGCCTCTGGGATCTCCGGGCAGAGCCTTTTTTTTGATGACTATTTCATCCTGCATGGTGAACTCCTCATCGCGAAGGTCTGTAATCTCAAGGATGATTTGTGTTCCCTCCACGAACGTTTTCCATTGTTCAACAGGATAATGTGCGATAATTGCACTGTATGATGCATCAAAATGAGGACCGTCAATCACACGGATGGTCCCGTGAGTATTCAGTTTCAGAACAACTTCACGTATGATGCGGGTAAGGAGTGAAGGATGCGTGATCACCTGTTCCCACTCATCTTTCCTGTATGCGTGGGATTCCTTTACCCAATTGGGTTTTACCGTAACGATATTACCGGGTTCGATTACATCAAATAACCCGGAAAAATCAATATCAGCTATATCCTGGTATGAAACTCCTGGGTATATTGTAACAAGTTCGGGATTCATCATCGAAATATTTATACCTGCACCCTTTGTTTATTATCCATCATGGATGCATAAATGGACTCGAATTCTTTACCTACCACTTCCTGGGAAAATTGAGAAAGGAAGCCTTTGTTGCTGACAATCATCCGATTTCTGACAACCGGGTCGGAAACTAATCTGATGATTTTTTCAGACAGTGCATTGTGGTCTGTTTTATCATAAAACAAGCAATTGACACCATCCTTAAAATGATCCTGGGCAAACCGGATTCTGGTTGTGATGACTGGCAGACCGCATTTAACAGCTTCAATCAGCGACATAGGCATCCCTTCGGGGAAATACGACGTGAAAATATAAATGTCGGCTGATTTAAGCAAGGCTTCTACGGATGTATTCTCGATTTTGCCCACCCAATCAATATGCCCAGTTAACCCCAGTTCCCTGGCCCTGGTTTGTGCCTCTTCGAGATAGGGGCCATCGCCGGCCACGACCAAAACAAAATCAGGAATATGATGCAGGATCAGTGGTAATGCATTCAGAATATCATCGATTCCTTTTTCCTTCACAAGACGGGAAATCCAAATTCCATAGGTTTTTCCGGGTTGACGAGAAAAATTGATGGGTCTGGTCTTTCCTGTTAACGGGCTGACAATATTTTTTACGACAATCATCTTACTTGGGGTGAAACGCGAGGCAAATTCTTCCTTTTCGATCTGACTTAGCACACCTACTTTTTTGGCGCCGGAAAATAGCAATCTGATCATGAATCCATAGAATCTGTTCCTTGTGAAGATCAGTTCAGACAGGCTCCCATGAAGTTTAAACAGCAATCTTTGTCTGGTGAGCAGGCAAACAAGAGAAAACGGAACATCCCTCATGAGCGACATTTTATCAAAGGCTGTATTAATGTGGACAATATCGGGTCGGAATGTCCCAAGATGAATCATAAATCTGAGCAGGGTTGAAATAGTATTGACAAGTTTGTATAACATATTTTCATCCTTGTCAGACGTTCTTCCGTAATAAAAAGTGCGGATTGAAAAGCCCGGATGACGTTCAAAATATTCGACAAGGAATGGAAGATGAGTAGGTGGACCCCCTGCCCTGCCAGGAACGGGGATTCCCATGAGTATCTTAATGGGAGGAGATTCCATGTTTTTCAAGCCAGAAATTGTATATGGAAAGCATGAACAAAAGGTTTCCATAATCTTTTCGTGATGAGGCATTGTCATCAAGAATTTGCCTGATAATCGAAGAATCTCCGATCCAGCCGGCATTACTTAGTTTTGCTACCTGAGCCTTCAGTACACTGTTTTTATACCAATCTTTCAGTGGAAGTGCAAATCCTTTTTTGGCGGCACGCATCAGGGGTGGCGGCATCCGGCTGTCGAGGGTCCTTCGCAGTACTGATTTTCTTTCAAATCCCTGCATTTTTATTTTCATGTCAACCTGGTACATATATTCGATAAGCCTGTGATCGAGAAACGGGACCCTTGCTTCGAGCGAAAATGCCATGCTCATTCGGTCAACCTTGGTAAGCATGTCATCTGGAAGGGAGAGTTTGAAGTTGTACTGCATCAGCTTATACATGTTACCGGTGAACCGGTTGCCACGATAAAAGTCGGTAAAAAAATCGCGGATGTTATAATAGTGGTTGCCGGCTGGTAATAACCTGTCGATGATTTCAGGGTCAGACCAGGCAGCTTTTTGTATCAAACGGGAAATGAAATCGGTTTCGGAGGAAGATAATATCTCCGCGATGCGGTCTAATTTAATTGTCATCGCAGAGCTTGAGATTGCCATCAGCGTATTTGTGGCCCACCTGTTCCCTGCACGTAGCCAAGCAGGGAGTTTTCCATAATATCGGGCGAATTTTTCACCCTGGTACATGGTGTAACCAGACAAGACTTCGTCACCTCCATCACCGGTAAGAACCATTTTCACCTTCTGTGAGGCAAGTCTCGACACCAGCCCGGCTGCAATGGAAGAGGAGTCGCCGTAAGGTTCATCAAAATGGTTAAGGACTTTCTCGTACATCTCCTCAATCATTTTTGCCGATACAAGAAGTTCGTTGTAGTTGCAATGATAGGCAGAAGCAACCATAGCTGCCAGGTTCCTTTCATCGTATGCTTTTTCTTTATAGCCAACAGTGAAGGTCTCAACAGGAAACGGGCTGAGTGCCGACATGATGCTGACAATTGCGGATGAATCGAGTCCCCCGCTGAGCATGGCACCGAAAGGCACATCGCTCCTCATCCTCAATTTGACAGAGTCGTTCAGTAAGGCATTAAATGTTTCATAAACATCAGACTTATTGGTAATTAAATCTTTTTCGTCGATATCGGGCAGATCCCAGTATTTATGAATGCTGACCCGGTCGGTGACCAGCATAAAATGGCCTGGCATAAGCTTGTGGATACCATTGAAATAAGTATGAGGCGCAGGTATATATCCCAGAGAGAGATAAATTTTAAGCATTTCGGTATTTGGAACAACAGGTATTCCATATTGAAGAATACTTTTAATTTCTGAACCAAAAATAAAGGTGTTGTCCCATTCGCCATAGAAAAGAGGCTTTTCCCCGATACGGTCACGGGCAATGAAAAGTCGTTGCTGAAGGTTGTCCCAAATTGTAAATGCCCATGCCCCATTAAATTTTTCCAGACACCCAGTGCCCCATTGTTCATATCCCCTGATGATCACCTCCGTATCGGAGGCTGTTTTGAAATGATGGCCAAGAGTTTCAAGTTCTGACCGTAGTTCAAGATAATTGTAAATCTCGCCATTGAACACAATGGCAATTGATTTGTCATCATTGTACATGGGCTGATGCCCCAAAGCCGGATCTATGATGGCAAGCCTCCTGTGTCCAAGGGCCAGGTTCCTGTGCAAATGGAATCCTTCACCGTCTGGCCCCCGGTGGATCAGCCTGTCAGCCATTTTTTTAATAACACCAAATTCAGATGGCCGTTCCCGGTCAAAATGAAGGTACCCACAAATACCACACATAGTTTAGACGATTTTGTTGTCGTTAATCGTTGTTACCTCATTATATAATGATGCGTATGCTGTGATCATGGTTTCAAAAGAGAACCGTGTTATCAGGGTTCCAAATCCTGCGGCTCCCAGTTTTTCCCGTAGTTCCGGATTCACTATGAGCCTTTCAATTTGCCTGGATAGTGATACAGAATCCCTTAATGTATAAAAAAGGCCAGATACCTCTTCTTCAATGACCTCCCGGTTTCCTGGACAATCCAGTGCAATAACAGGTTTCCTGAGTGACATGTACTCGAGAATTGAATTAGATATCCCCTCGCCATATTCAGTGGAACAAAGAACGCAGATGTCGAATTCGCTTATAAATTTTTCAACCTCAATGATTTTTCCAAGCAAGTGGATAGATTGGGAATCTTTATACTTGGCCCGGAACATACCAATGCCGGGTCCATCACCAATACTATAGAAATTTAAATAGTGATAAGATTCCATGAGACATTCAGCAGCAGAAAAAAAAGTGTCATAATCTTTATTATCAGTGAAGTTACCCACCATCCCAATCCTGATCGTTCCGGCTATTTCTGCATTTGCTGAAATTGCCGGCACTTTGCTCAGCCCTTCAATACGACCGAGATCAAACCCGTTATAAATAAACCGGGGAGCGTTTTTTATTTTGAACGCAGCCAGGCCAGCTTTTGAGTTGGCAACAGTTGCCTGCGCAAGGAAGGAGGATATTCTGGTCGCATGGTAGTCAAACCATTTGTGTTTATTTTTTGGTGCAGCTGATCTCACCGAACCTTCTATGAACCTAAAGCCGAAGAATGGCTTAAATGGTAGCAGAAATAATGATATGAGTGGGTGCCAGCTATGAACAAGGTCGGGTTTAAACCGATTCAGAAGTTGAAACAATTTTATAAATCCTTTGATGCCGAACCACTCTTTTTTGTCAATGACCGTAACACGGACACCAAGGTTGAAAATATTTTTATAATGGAACTCGGAATAGAAGACCACCACTTGCAACGTAAAGTCGCTGCGTTGGCTCAGTCCTTTCACAAGTTCAACAAATTGCCTTTCCTTGCCGCCTCCGAGAAGGTTATCAATGGCTAACAGGATCTTCATACAATGGTTGTCAGAGAATTTATGAGTGATTAGGTTCTGTTCAGCGTGTTATCGGGGGCCAGATTCCGGTTGAGCAGGTACCCGAGGCAGCAACCGATGAGAAAAACGAACAGGGGTGTGTGCCAGAAATTCTCCCCGAAAAAGAATAACCAGGTGATCAGCGAAAAAGCCCAGCATGACATAGCCAGATAATTTCCCTTCGTTGACTTGAACCTGAAAATGCCATAAAGGAAGGTGAATGTAATTACCAGCCAGAATATAATTCCCCCTTTCCAAATCGGCCAGATTTGACCAACTTCAATTGAGTTGGTTGAAAACTTCTGGATACTGCTTGAAGTTTCCAAGGTCCAGTAGATCATTCCCCCTGAGAGTACGCCACCGAAACCCTGGCCAAAGAGAAAATTGCCCGACGCGATGATTTTGTAAAAAACATTGAGTGCGAGCTGGTATCGTCCGTCTTCGATAGCTGTTTGAGCTACTGAGCCGGATGAGGTAAACCGATGCATCAGATTGGAATACGATTGGTCGAGATTAAACCCGGCCATGACCGCGATCAGAACGACAATGCTGATAACTCCTAAAAGCAAGAGGCTGTTTCGCATCACATTGACTATGTAATTCAACCCCGGAGTCTTCCGGAAACCCGACATCATGATCGAGAAAACCACGATGGTGGTCAGGATACGCAATATCGGAAGCCGTTTCTGGAAGAGCAACTGATCAACGAACAACAGGATAAATGCTACCAGATAGACGAACCGGGTTTTCTTCGGGGAGAATGGAACAAGGTAGATAAAGAAGGTAGCCGGGAAAAGTAATCCCTGCATTTTATTCAGAAGTGAATTTTCCGCATCGGTCCGTCCGAGTGACTGAAGAAATGGAATGGCCAACAGGTTGGTAATGATGCCGATGATCAGAATCCACAGGTACAATCTTATGATGTAATTCCAATTCTGCCTGTTTACTCCGAACATCAAACCGCAAAGAAAAAGCAATGCAGATTCAAGGTCGACATACATGAGGTTAAAATCGTTTTTATCAAGGAAGATACTTTTTGCCAGAATCGCTAAAATAGCGAAAGCTATGAATAAAACATAGAATCGGGCGGTCGGTTTTATCAGATAGTCTGAATGATCCCGAAAAAAAAGCCAGACCGTGCCAATTGTGATCAACCCAAGTGCGAGTAACAGATGAGAAAGCCGGACAATCGAGAAATTGAAGAGTTCGAACGTAAGGGGACTGATAAAATAAAGGATATACATGATAAATCCGATATCGAGCATCCCGTAACGTCTTAAATGATTTTCAATAGATATTGCCATAGTGTTTGCCTGTATCTTTTAATTCTATTAATATATGGTTTGTCGTATCCGTATTTGCTGAATTCATTGATAGTATAATGATCTATTTTGTCTGAATTCTAAAACGATTTGCAAAAGTCACAGGTATCACTAAAGCGCTGCTGTAATATAATAAGTGATGTTAGAAAAAAATATAAAATCGGTCCTGTTAATGGGTTCCCTTAAGAATACTACATTTTCTTATAGAAATTTGGTTTTCTCTTTTCAATAAAAGCATTCACGCCTTCAATAAAATCATTTTTTGTAAAACATTTTTTAAATTCCTCAGCTTCATTAATATATCCATCAATTCCTTCTGAAAAATAGGCATTAACAGAATTAATTATGCCAGAAATTGCTACTGGTGATCTGAGTAGAATTTTATCAAGAATCTGATGAGCTTTGTCCATAAGTTCTTCAGATGAAGTAACCTGGTTAACCAGGCCATAGGTTTCTGCCTGCCGGGCTGAAATCATATCAGTGGTTAGCATTAGTTCCATTGCCCTGGTTTTACCGATCAATTGAATCAGCCTTTGGGTGCCACCATAACCGGGAATGATCCCAAGATTAACTTCGGGTTGACCGAATTTGGCATTTTCAGAAGCAATACGTAAATGACAGGCCATGGCTATTTCGCATCCTCCTCCAAGCGCGAAGCCATTGACTGCTGCAATAAAAGGTTTTGGACAATCTTCAATCAGTTTTAGGACACGTTGACCGTTAACGCTTAAATCCCATCCTTTTTCTGGTGTAAGGCCAATAAACTCATTGATATCTGCTCCCGCGATAAAAGATTTGAAACCTTGCCCTGTTAGGATCGCACCTCTGATATTATCGGAAGCATAGACTGATAATATTGCATGTTCTAACGCCTTCAATGTCTCTTTATTTAATGCATTCATCTGAGCCGGTCGGTTAACTGTGATGACCAGTTTTCCCGAAATTAATTCAGTAAGTATTGTTGGTGATATCATTTATTCAGGTTATTAATAGTTTACGATGAAAATATTTATGATTATTACCTTTCCTCACCCCAGAAAAGTTTCGTAAGGTGATTCCTTAATAATTTTCTGTATTCCGGTTTACTTCTGACACTGTCGAAGTAAGCGGGGGAATAGGTTTTCCCTGGTTGAAGCTCTGCTAAATACCCTTCAGGTTTTTGGGCCTCCCATGTTTTTCTTGCTTTTTCAAAATAATCATCCGTGTTGCCAATCACTTTGCCTGGAACACCTGCAACAATAGAATTTGAAGGAATATCTTTGATCACAATTGCGCCTGCTGCAATTACACAATTATCTCCAATGGTAACATTCGGGAGAATTATGGCGTTGACTCCAATATTGCAGTTGTTTCCAATAACTATTTTTCCAAAAACCTGCAAATCGGGAATTCTGTCTCTAAAAGACCACCCCAAACTGTGTGTCAGGAACTGAACCCCTGAAGCGACTCCGACATGGTTACCAATTTTTATGAGAAAGGGTTCCGAAGAAAGCGTCCTGATGCTGAAAAAACAATCCTCACCGATTTGTGCACCTTGCATTCGGAAATATTCGGCAATGTTATAATTCGTGTATTTTCGAATTTCGTATTGATTTTTTATAAGAGAAAAAACTTTCTTTAGCATCGAGAATCCTTTCATGATCTATTCTTTTTTGAATTTAATACTTGAGTTAAAAAGTGAGGGAGGCGTTCTTTGTATGTTTCATAATGAAAGTGGTCCAATCCTATTTTTTTTCCATGCTCTCCAATTTTTGCTGCAAGTTCCGGATTACTGACAACAAACTTCATCTTTTCAGAAAACAGCGAAATATCGTATTTTTGAGCTAATAAAGCACTTATACCGTCAGAAAAATAATGCTTCATTTCACCTTCATTTGTGGAGATAACAGGGTTGCCGGAAGCCACGTATTCTGCTATCTTTTGAGGAAATCGCGCAGAGTCCCTCAAATTCGATCTTAAAGGGATTAATAATCCCTTTGCCTGCAAGTATAAAGAAATCAGTTTTTGAAAACTTAAATCTGATAACAATTTAATCTTATTATTTTTTTTACTTGAATCTATTCTTTTCCGAAGTCTGTTTAATTCGATTGGATCTCCACTGATAACAAGATAAAGATAAAAATCAGGATCATCTAATATTTCAAATGATTCAATGATAAAAACAACAACGTCATGGAAACCTGCAGAACCACAAAAGAGAAAAAATGGCTGATCTGATGAATGATCATTACCAACCAAGTTAAAATCGAAGAGTGGTGGCAATTTGAAAATTGGTTTATTTTTTGAAACAGATTTTACATGTGAAATTAAATATTCACTTATTGGAAGCACTGCGTCAACAAAATTTGGAAAATAGTGATCGAAAAGTTCATCATTATTCCTTGAATAAAATTGTTGTTTTCTTGTTGAAAAATCTGAACGGAATTCCACGTAACAGATAACCATTTTATAGAATAATATCTTGGACAGTAGTCTGTAGTATATCAATTTTAAAAGTGAACCATCAGTATAGAAAATTGCGATATCAATACCATACTTTAGCTTATAGTGTATGATAAAGAAAAGCTCACCTACTTTGCCCCAGAGTTTCTGAAGTTGTCTGATAATTTTTGATTTAGAGATGTATGGTGTGATTGTGGTATAGAAATACTCAATATTCTCGAAAGTACCTTTTTTTGAAATTAGTTCACCAGATGATTTGGGAATCAAAGATTCGTTATTAATGACGACAGCTTTTATTCCTGCTTCTGAAAGAATTTTATTGATAAAAAGACACTTATGAATAGGTGCTGTTTTTAATTCCGGGAATCCGGAAATTCCAATATTAATAATGTGTTTAAGGCTCTTAGATGGCATAAGCGCTATTGTTTATGTGAAGAGATATTCTTATCTTAAGATGAGAGTTCCTTTACCACCCTGCACGGATTCCCTGCAGCAATCACACCCGCAGGAATTGATTTGGTTACCACGCTGTTTGCCCCGATAATGCTTCCCTTTCCGATGGTGACGCCTTTCAGCACCACCGCGTTTAATCCCAGCCAGACATTGTCTTCGATCACCACCGGTGATGACAGCGCTTTTGCTTTTGGATCGGAACGGTCGATGGCATGCCAGTCATAGTCGGTGATGAAGGTGTTGCCGCCACAAATCACATTCCTGCCGATGGTGACAGACTCGGCACAACCGATAACAGTTGCACTGAAACCGGAGTTATCACCAATTTGCAAAACAGCACCGGGTTCCAGGGTAGAGATAAAACATTTTCGGTTTAATCCGACCGCGTTAGAGGCGAATGAGGATCGGAACCGGCAATTGTTCCCGATAATGACACTGCTCCCTGGAAACCGCCTGATAATCGCATTCCCGTAAAATGCAATGCCTTTGCCGTATCTTATCCGGCGCAGCGACATTTTCATCTTTACCCATGACGTAAATATGGAACGCTGAACCAGCAACAGGTATGTATCAATGCGCAATGCAAAATAGCCTGTCGGGTCGGATAATAAACCGGTGCGGATATCTTTCATAATGGTTTAACGGGTTGTCGGACAGATAACAATCTATAATTCATCATCATACTGATTAGCAGCATGAGGAAGGAAGTTATGACCTGGGAATAGATCACCACCTTCAGAATATCTGAATACAGTCTGAACAGAAAAAACAGGGATGCCGCCTGGATCAAAGCATAAATTGCAACAAACATGAGCATGTAGAAGTAATTCTTAAGGATCGTATTCAGCATGTTGCCAAGCTTGAAAAAGACGAAAGGGCAGGCCAGCAGTGCAAGTTTCAGGTAGGGGAGGGATTCACTGTATTTTGGAAACAGCAGTACAAAATAGTCGATGATAAAATAAATGATGATCATGCAGAGGAGGATGAAGAAAAAGGACAAGGTGTAGATTTTCAGCAATTGACGCCAGATGGCCCTCCCATCGTTTTTTTGCCCGAAATGAAAAGATAGTTTTGGATACATGTAGGTCGAAAGAGTTCCGGGAACAATCGCGACGGTCGTTAACAGCAGGATTACGGGAGCGTACAATCCCAGCATTTTTTCCTGGCTGTAATGCAGAATGAAAAGGCGGGGAAAGGTATCTACCACCGACATCAGGTATGATGTGATAAATATGGGTAACCCGATCTTGAAAAGTTTCAGAAACTCCGGGATATGAAACTTTGGATTAATTTTAAAGGGCCTGAAGTGGTGGAGCAAAACGGTATTGGCCAATACCTGGATCAATTCAAACACCAGGAAACCGTAAAACCCGGTAAACACCAGCGGACAGGTAAGTAATTTGACCACCAATAAAGAATATTGGATGTTGCTCAGTTTTTTAAAACTGTCGTCCGATCGAAAAGTACCGGAAAGGTAGGTGGTGTAAAAAGAGAGGGTTACACGCAGCAGGGCGATCGAGATCCCTGCAATGTAAAACTTATTAAATTCAAAATTCCAGGCAATGAAGGGTGTCAGTAAAAAGATGACAAGAATATTTATCAGCGTAAAGGAGAGTGTTGTCTGGGCATATTTCATTGCCTCCCCTGTATTGCCGGCTCCCAGTGCGTAAGGGAGTTCGCGGTTCATTCCGTTGATAATCCCTAATCTGAAAAAATTTGCATAGGTTTCATAAATCAGCATCGTGCCCCAGATTCCCATCAGGTAGGGGTCGACAGATCTGAAAACAATAAAGCCTGTAAGAAGAGAAACCGGGAGTGATAAAAAGGAGGAAGAGAGGTAATGTGCCAGGGTTTTGTGGCGGGTCAGCGTTTTGAAATTCATCTGGATGAGGAACAGTTTTCAGGGATTGACTGATGCTCCAAATCGGGCATGGGTAAATCGCCGATCATTATTTTATAAAATTTATCGTGCTCCTCCTGATTGGGCATTTTGTCGATGATAAAACCTGTTGCTCGGTAATCCGGGCTGCATGCTTCGAATGAAAATCCTTTAAACACAACATACAAATACCGCTTGCCCTGACTAATTTGCATCGGGGTAGGCCGGTCCTGTGCAAAAATCCACTCTTCAATTTTTTGAAAATAGTCCAGTTTATTGTCCGGTTCCAAAACAATCCCCATTCCGCTGTACTTTGGCCTTGCAGCTGTCATAACAGGCAGACCGCGCAGCACAAAGTCGACCCCGGCGTTGCTGATCCATACCAGCCCGGCCCTGACATAAGGTATGAGGGCGAAGGTATTCACTTTATCAAATCCGTCGATGACAAACACATTTGCAATACCCTTTGCCTCTTTTCGGGCGAATTCGCCAATATGCGATTGACATTTTGGTCCTGCCCATACCTCCCCCGGATGGGCCCTGATGACTAGTTTGACAGAAGGCCTTTTCTTAAACCAGTCAATTATTTCCCTGATCCAGACTTTTTCACCCGGGAAAAAGGTGTGTCTGTTTAACATGGAACTGTCGCCGATTACATTCGGGGCAAGCAGAAAGATAGGGTCACTGCCTTCTAAAAATGTTGCCAGCGCCTGTGGTAAATCATCTTTGGCTTTTGAGCGCTGTACCCTGTAAAAATTGTTCAGCCATTTAGAATCTGTGTAATCTTCCCCTTCCAGGAACCTGAGGTATTTTTGCATCTCCTTTTCCTTGGTTGCATCCCATTCTCCGGTTGATTTGATCCAGCCATCCATATTGTACTCCAGGGCAGGGGCATTGAGATTATAAATCAAATGACCCGGGCGCCATCCCCAGCCTTCCAGACAAATGGTGTCAATATTGAATGATCTCAGAACTGTCAGAAGAACTTTCGATTCACCGATCAGACCGCTGTAAAGGAATGCCCGTTGAAATGAATTGGCTGATAAAAATTCTTCCAGGCCCGATGCCAGATGTGCGGCATATTCACTCTTGGTTTTTAATTGCGCTGCATAACGCGCCAGGTCATTGTTTATGTCATTTTCTTCAATATGAAGATCATAAGCAAGCGCAGTTATTGCCCAATCATTCACTTCACCCATCCATTTGCTTTCTGCAGGTTTTTTTGCAGGCAGATTGATATCCACAAGTCTGATTCCCGGAACTTTTGATGCCTGACGGAAAAAATTGAACTTTGCAATTTTAGCCGGATAAAGTACTTGAACCAGCTGACCATCATAGAATAAAGTTGATTCAAATCCTAATCTTCTCAGCATACAGGCACAGTAAACTGCCCATTCAATCCAGGTTCTGTTTCTAAGGGCTGAAATTAATACCCTTCCCCGAACCGGTTGTAACTCCGATGAATTTATGACAATCAGCCACTGTCTGATCGATTGTGATACGGTTTGAGATGGTTTTGTCGTTTTTCTGAACAGCAAATCAAATTCACACAGAATTAACCGGTAGAAATACAATAACTTAAGGACAATTTTTTTTAACATTTCTGCTTTTATAAACCTATATGGCCTGAGCCGATTTTTTACACCTCCGCTTTTAGCTCCGGAATGTTGATCAACCTGCTGAACCCAAGTAAAAATCCGTGATAATCATGATTGTGACCTTGCCATATCTCCGGGGTCCAACTCATGGTTGAAAGGTCACCATACTCAGCAAGAATTTTTATTGTCTCCTTCATGTCGATCTCCCCTTCTCCGATTTGCATGCCTTCACCGTCAATGCCATACGCATCGCACACATGGAGATGTTTGGTAATCGGAGCTACCTGGCGAACATATTCGTAGAAATCATACCCGGTAACATTACAGAATAGTTTTGCGTGGGAAAAATCAAAACACATCGGAAGATTAAATTCTGTACAAAAATCTATCATTTCCTGAGGATGACAAAATGCATTGTCATACCACTGACCTGAAAAATACCATGGACGGGGCGGATTATTTTCAGCTAAGAAAACAACGCCTTCCGTATTTAATTTCCGCATGGAATCATATCCGAGCTCAATAAGATGCCTGTTGTCAGGTATTGGTTTAAGGTCCATTCCCCCCATGTGTACCACCACTTTGGGTGTTCCGGTAAAATAGGGGGCTATGCGCCTTGCCAGATCGATAACCCGTTGAACTACATTGATATGCTGCATACGCTCTTCCATGTTTTCCGAAGCAAGGTTGACAACACTTCTGTGCCAGTAAGTTGGGTAATGAAGATATATTTCAAAAGGATAATGGCAGCCGGCATGCATTTCTTCAAAGGGGTAGTCAAGATCCTTATCATTAAGGTGAATTTCAACAAACTTCGGATTGTATCTTTCGTTGTATACATCCAGGTCGAAAAAACGTCCTTTCAATCCCCAGATTGAATCGAAATTTGGGACATAGTTTGATAATTCCACATGCTCCTCAATGTCGGAATTTAGGAAAAAATTATCTTTGGGAACCGCTCTTCGTGCTATTTTGCCAATCAGATCGTATAAATGTACAGGACTGAGGCCTTTTCCAGGGCCTTTCGCAGAAATCATGCTCCGCAGAATTGGTTCGCCAATGGATATATCCCTGGAAGCAACCAAACTTTTTGATAAAGTTTCCTGATTTCTGATCACAATTCGGGACAATTTTTTTCTCGGGGATCCCATTGCCTCCTCGATAAACCTTACCCGACGCACCATTTCTTTAAGTTCCTCAGGCTCCAGGCTTGAGGAATGGTCGGGGCCTTCTTCCCTTTTGTCAAGGGTAATATGGCGTTCAATCAAACATGCACCAGCGGCAATAGAAATAGCTGAAATTTCAAATCCAAATTCGTGGCTGGAGAGTCCGACCGGTACGCCATACCTCGCTTTTAACTCCTTGATCACGTTCAATTGTGTGTCACCAACAGGTGTTGGATAGGCTGAAACCGCATGAAGCAGAATACATTCAACATCCCAGCGCCGCAGGAAATTACCAATACGGTCGATATCTTCAAAAGTCGCCATTCCGGTTGAAATGATCAGCGGCTTTCCTGTTCCGATAATTTTCTCAAGAAGGATGAGGTTATGCATATCACCGGAGGCCACTTTAAAGGCAGGCAGGTTATATGGCGCCAGAAAATCAACAGCTTCTTCGTCGAACGGGGTACAGAGAAAGTCAATGCCGCGTTTCTGACAATGGGCATATAATTGATCGTATTGTTCACGTCCGAATTCTGTTTCTTTTAAAATCGGTATCAGGTATCTGAATCCCTCTTCATAGGTATTTGGATCATCGAGCAGATCCTGCCGATAAATTTTATTCAGTGTGCGTTTTTGAAATTTTACAGCATCCAATCCTGCTTCAACAGCTATATCAATTAATTCTATTGCTTTGTCGAGTTTCCCGGCATGATTAAGCCCTATTTCACCAATCAGATACGCAGGGTAACCTTCTCCTACAAAATGGTTACCAATTCGCACTGAACTTATTTTTTTGCCCAAAATTCCGTCCATTGGATTTGGGGCAAACCAGTTATTTGACATATTTCAAGTATTTAGTTTAAAATCATTTTAAATTTAGTTTCTGTATCACCAGTTCGGCGAGGATAAAATCCATCTCCGTGTCGATATCTATAATGTTTAATTCATTTTCAATAATTAATGGGATGACCTTCGTTCCTGCCATCGATTTCATGTCAATAAGTGTATGATAATGTAACACTTCCATCACACCAACCTGAAGAAAAACTTCCGGTAGTTGCTGACGGCCTAAATTAAAAGGTTCCTGGTAATGGGTAATTTCCGGTCCGAAAAATGGCTCAATAAATCCCTCCGTCCGGGATCTTTTCCACATTTTATAGGGATGTTTATGACATTTTGCGATTGCACGAACCGAATCCGCCCCTGCAGTACTTAATAATTTTTGAATTCCTTCATCAATTAATTCAGTTGTGAATGTTGGATTGGTAGGTTGCAAACGTAAAATAATATCCGGATGATAATTTTCATGTGTTTCCAGCCAATTCACAGCATGGGTAAGCACCTGAATATCTGTTGCAGCATCAGTTGCGTATTCTGCCGGACGGAGAAATGGGGTTTCTGCACCGAATTGGCCGGCAATTTCGGCATATTCGGCTGAATCTGTTGAACAAATAACCCGATCAATAAAACCTGAACGTTTTGCCGCTTCAATGATCCATCCCAGTAAGGGCTTTCCTGCAAGGGGACGGATGTTTTTTCCGGGCACTCCCTTTGAACCGGATCGTGCAGGAACGATAGCAATAATCTTCAAATTATTTTTCACGATTTCCTTTTTAAATTATCATTCCAATGGTGAACCAATTTTATCAATATGATTTGCCAGTTGACTTAACACCGTAAACCGATGTGTGACAATGATCAGCTATTGGCCGGATTGACGGATTTACGATAAAACGAAATCGGGAGATAACCAAATTTCCCGTTTCTCAGCAACACCTCTTTTAACATCTCCGGATCATATACAAGTTTAGGTCCTTCAGAACGGCTGAGTTTTAAGAGTAAATCCTTCTTGAACATGGTTCCTTGCAGTATGGGTTGTTCCGTTGCAACAACTCTTGACATTTTAACATCGGTTTCCCTGTTAACAATCCAATAATCAACAAGAACACCATTGAATGATGGATTATCGTACAAGAAAATGGTTTGGCAGAGAAGCATATAATCTGAGATATAATCTTCACTGTCGATGAACACCAGGAATCTTCCCGTTGAATGTTTTATGGCTGATTGTAAAATGTCAGCTGGTTCCATGGTTGACACATACGAATTGATAGCATGCCGCCGGTTGTAATTCGAAAGAATGTCGTCAACAATTTCATTTGTGCCACTGTGAATCAGCATCAGTTCATAAGCCCTTCCAGGGTAAGTTTGCGCAATGCAGCTTCTGATGCAACGCTCTAAATGCAACGAGGTGTTTCTGTCGATAATGACTATTGAAATATCATAAAATGAATCCATTTTGCAGTTTTAAATTAAGTGTTACTTTTTGATTAAATAGGCTGAAAGAATATTTTTCCAGAACGGGGGTGATGCTTTCCCTTGAAAATAGTTAACCGGGATTGAAAAAAGATCTTTTAAAAATGAGCTGTACGGGGTGTTAAAATACGGAAAAGTAATTTTTTCTATTGAAAAACCATGGTTTTTAGCCAAATGGCTGATTGTGACGGGGGAGAAATAATTGACATGTTCGTTTGGCAAAACAAGTTTATATCTTTCACGGAATAAACTGGGAACAATTCCGGATATATTCGGAGTCGTACTGATAATTAAATAGCCTCCGGTTTTTAATTTCTTCCTGGCGATGCTGATGAACTCATCCGGGAAAAGGATATGCTCAAAAACGCCACGCAGATGAATAACATCATAAAAATTATCTTCGACCTCAGAGATATCTTTAGCGTACGCTTTTATCCCGGGTTTTTCAGAGGCTCTGCTAATCGCTTCCTTTGAAACATCTATGCCAAATTTCTCCCACTTTGAATTCAGGAAGGTAAGGAATACCCCTTCGGCACATCCCACATCCAGAAATTTACCCTTGATGGGAACGATTGATTCAACTTCTTTTACATCGAGCAAATACATTCTTTTTCTCAATTCACCAGCCTTATTGTTCCCGTCATAACCGCGAACATTATGGTAATTTGAATTATAAAATATGTCAAGCTCTTCTTGTGTGGGGTATGGGAAAAAGAATACCAGCTGGCAGTTGGTGCATTGATATAAAACCTGATCGTCCTTTTTTCCCCATATTTTAAAGTCTGTTTGATTACAAACACGACATTTATGGTTGCTGATTTTGTTGTTCTTAATATGATTCATGTGATTGTTTTGTTAGTCTGAATTATTTATTTAGGCAAAAATTGTTTTAATACAGGTGTTATTATCTTAATCAATCCGGTTTTTAATCTTTTCAAAATCCGCTTTAACCATCAGGCTCACGAGATCATGAAAAGTGGTTTTCGGTTGCCAGCCAAGTTTTTCTTTTGCCTTGGTGTAGTCACCTATTAAAAGGTCAACCTCGGTAGGCCGGAAATACCTGGGGTCGATGGCCACGACCTCCCGCCCTGATGATTTGAGTATGCCGCGTTCATTTACACCGGAGTCTTCCCAGATAATTTCCTCGCCGAGTACATTGAACGACTTTTCGATGAATTCCTTTACGGTGTGGGTTTCGTTGGTGGCCAGTACGAAATCATCGGGTTCGGGTGCCTGAAGGATACGCCACATTCCTTCCACATATTCGGGTGCATAACCCCAGTCGCGCTTCGAATCAAGGTTGCCCATCAATAGTTTTTCCTGAAGGCCCAGCATGATCTTGCTCACGCCAACTGAAATTTTCCGGGTTACAAATGTTTTTCCGCGGCGCTCTGATTCATGGTTGAACAGAATACCGTTACAGGCGAAGAGTTTATATGCTTCGCGGTAATTGACAGTAATCCAATAAGAATAGAGTTTAGCCACTGCATAAGGACTCCGGGGATAAAAGGGGGTTTTTTCAGTCTGGGGTACTTCCTGTACCAAGCCATACAACTCGGAGGTACTGGCCTGGTAAAACCTTGTCTTAACCCCGGTTTCCCTGATGGCATCAAGGAATCGCAGTGTGCCTATGCCGTCCACATCGGCGGTGTATTCAGGTACTTCGAATGAAACCTGAACATGTGATTGAGCCCCCAGGTTGAAAATTTCATCAGGATGGATTTTTTCAACCAGACGGTTCAGGTTGCTCGAATCGGTGAGGTCGCCGTAATGTAGAAAAAACCTTTTGTTAAGGTATTCCTTGTTGTTGTAGATGTGGTCAATGCGAAAAGTATTAAAAGAGCTCGAACGGCGGATGATGCCATGAACAGTGTAACCTTTTTCGAGCAGCAGTTCGGTGAGGTAACTGCCGTCCTGGCCTGTGATGCCTGATATCAATGCAATTTTATTCATAAGTATAAAAATAAAAGTTGATGGTTGTGAATGTTAGCGGGTGTATTGTTTGTAAACAGCACGGATGCCGTTTTCGAGGGATATATATCCCGTGACTCCAAGTGCCCGCAGTTTGCTTACATCCAGCAGCTTTCGCAGGGTGCCGTCGGGTTTGGAATTGTCCCAATTGATTTCACCGGTAAAGCCAACGATTGATTTTACCAACGCTGCAATTTCGGCAATGGTCTGGTCTTCCCCTGTGCCGATATTAAAGAAGGTGAGCGGGTGAGCATGTGAACTGGGAAACAGGCCGGGTTCGGTTAGGTCAGCCACGTTTATCTCCTCGAGGGTTTTAACACAAACAGCTGCCATGTCGTCGACGTGAAGAAATTCGCGGAATACCTGTCCGGTGCCCCATAATGAAAGAGTGACGAATGACGAGTGACGAGTGACAGGGTTTTCCCGATTTCCATCAGGGTCCATGGAGATTCCGTATTTATGGAGGATCCGGAGAATTTCATCTTCAGTTGCTTTTCCATTGGTTCCTTCGATGGGGCGGGTGTCAAGGTCTTTACGTATTCCCTCCCAATTTTGGGTTTCGAGACAATGAGCAAGATGCATCTTACGGATAATTGCCGGAAGCACATGTGATGTTTCGAGGTTGTAGTTGTCGTTGGGACCATACAAATTGGTTGGCATCACTGAGATGAAATTGCAGCCATATTGGCGGTAGTAGCTTTCGCAAAGCTTTATTCCGGCAATTTTTGCAATGGCATACGGCTCATTGGTCTGTTCCAGGTCGCCGGTGAGCAGGTACTCTTCTTTGAGTGGTTGCGGAGCATTTTTTGGGTAAATGCACGAACTTCCAAGGAAAAGTAGTTTTTTAACACCCTGGAGATAAGCCTGGTGAATAATGTTGGCTTCAATCATCAGGTTTTCATAAATAAACTGCGCGCGGTAGGTGTTGTTGGCGAGGATACCACCCACTTTTGCAGCCGCAAGAACCACATAGTCTGGTTTTTCCGACTCAAAAAAATCCTGTACAGCCTGCTGACTGGTCAGGTCGAGTTCCTCCATGGTACGGCCGATGATGTTCGTAAACCCCTTTTCATGAAGTCTGCGGGTGATGGCCGATCCTACCATTCCGGTGTGTCCGGCGATGTAAATTTTACTGTTTGGGTCCATTTGTAATTAGCTGAATGGTGAAATAATTCTCCGTGGGGATTTTCTACTTTTTAAGATTCAGCCAATACCAGTCAACGGCCTGCTTCAGTCCGTTTTCAAGGTTCACCTCCGGTTTATATCCGAGCATCTTTTCTGCTTTTTCAATAGAGGCGAGTGAGTGAGGAATGTCCCCCAGTCGGTCGGGGCCATATTTGATTTCGACATCACCAATGGCATGATCATAGGGTACCAGGTATTTTTTCAGATATTTTACCAGCATATTCAAATCGTTGCGTTCTCCGACAGCGGTATTGAAAACCTGTCCGACAACCTCCGGATTTGTTGAAGTGGCGGCAAGGTGATTCATCTGGATCACATTGTCGATGTAGGTAAAATCACGGGAATGGGTGCCATCACCATGTATGACCGGCGATTCGTGTGCCATGAGCATCATGGTGAATTTGGGAATTACAGCGGCATAAGCACCGTTAGGATCCTGACAGCGTCCATAAACGTTGAAATAACGCAGTCCGATGGTGTCAAGACCGTAATTTAACTGGAATACCCTTGCGTACAATTCATTCACGTATTTTGTAACGGCATAAGGGGACAATGGTTTACCGATAATATCTTCCACTTTCGGCAGGTTCGTTGAATCGCCATACGTAGATGAACTGGCTGCATAAACGAACCGTTTGATTTTGGCATCACGGGCTGCAACCAGCATGTTCAGAAACCCATCAATGTTGTTGGCATTGGTCGTTACGGGATCATTGATCGAACGGGGCACCGAACCGAGTGCGGCCTGATGAAGGATATATTCTACGCCGGCAGAGGCTTTTCTGCAATCTTCCGGGTTTCGTATATCCCCGTAAATCAGCCGGAAATTTTTGTGTTTGGAGAAATCCTGAAGATTTTCCTCCCTGCCGGTTGAAAAGTTGTCGAGGCAGATTACTTCGTTGTCGAACCTGAGCAGATCATTGCAAAGGTTTGATCCGATAAACCCGGCGCCGCCGGTTACCAGGATACGTTTGTTTCTGATTCGTGGATAATCGTTCAAGGTAACAGTTTTGATAGTTGGTTATAGCCTTGCAGTGATGCTGTTTCTCGACCAGAAGGATTTTATGTCGTATACGATGGCATGGTTCCGGATCTCTTCAGGGTTGATACCTGAGAATTTGTCATGAGCAACTGCCAGCACCACGGCTTTGTAATCGGTATGCAGAGATGAAGTGTCGATAGATGGTAACAGATCGAGCCCGTATTCATGTTTGACTTCTGCAGGGTCGGCCCATGGGTCAAAAACTTCCACCTGGCAACCGAAAGTATTCAGTTCATTGATGACATCAATGACTTTGGAATTGCGTATGTCGGGGCAATTCTCTTTGAAAGTGATTCCAAGGATGAGGATACGGCTGTTGTTGATCTGGATATTCTTTTTAATCATCAGTTTGACGATTTGTCCGGCGATCCATGCTCCCATGGTGTCATTCATTCTTCTGCCTGCAAGAATAATCTCAGGATGATATCCTACCTCCTGTGCTTTTTGAGCCAGGTAATATGGATCAACGCCGATACAGTGGCCGCCCACCAATCCGGGTTTGAACTTTAGGAAATTCCATTTGGTGGCAGCCGCCTCCAGCACATCCTGCGTATCGATGCCCAGGTGCGCACAAATCCTTGCGAGTTCATTCACAAACGCAATATTGATATCACGTTGTGAATTTTCAATCACCTTTGCAGCTTCCGCCACTTTGATCGAAGGCGCTTTGTGAGTACCGGCTTTGATCACTTTTTTATATAGCTGATCCACCACTTCGGCAACCTCCGGCGTTGACCCGGATGTTACTTTTTTAATATTTGTGACCGAGTGTTCTTTGTCACCCGGATTAATCCGTTCCGGTGAATATCCGACAAAGAAATCTGTGTTGTATTTCATACCGCTGACCTGTTCAATCCTGGGCACGCAATCTTCTTCTGTTGCACCAGGGTAAACAGTGGATTCATAGATAACGATATCTCCCGGATTAATGACCTTCCCGACTGTTTCTGAAGCTTTGATCATTGGCGTCATGTCGGGACGATTATTTTTATCAACCGGTGTTGGAACAGTAACAATAAAAACGTTACATGGTTTAAGAAGATCAGGTTTGTTCGTAATTGACAAGCCTTTTGTACCCGGTATCGATGGGGGATCGGCAAACAGGGATAGAACGCTTCTGAGATTCTCTTCTTCAACTTCGAGGGTGGAGTCGTGACCACTATTGAGTTCTTTGATGCGGTCCTCCTTGATGTCGAATCCGACAACCGGAAAATATTTTGCAAATTCAACAGCTAACGGCAGCCCGACATATCCGAGTCCGATTACAGCGATAATTGGTTCCTTGTTTTGAAGGGGGGGGAGATTAGTCATGGAGGATAATTTAATTTGATTTCGGTTCTTTTCTGTTTTTATTTTTTGAATACCAACAAAGCATTTCTGTTGTTTTGAAGAAATGAAACTTCATCCTTTGAAGGCAGTGTTGTACAATTGATTTCCCGTTTGAGAAGGGAGGTTGCTTTATTTGTCAGGGATAACAGGTATTCCTGATCAATCGGGTCACCGAAAATGAAAAGTTCAAGGGTGGAATGATCGAAGCCCTTGGCCATCATCCCGTTCAGATATGCCGATTCAATGTTCCCAAGGTTATTGATGACATTGGTCATGATGGTGTCAATTCCTGTATGTTTTCGAAGGATACTGCGCACATCATCAAACAATGGATGGTTCTGGTTGGCTGAGAACATTTTTTTGTTTTTTTCTTCCCAGCTGATCAGCAATCCGGCTGCTTCGAAGCGGTTTAATTCGATCCTGATCGCATTGGTCGACTCTTCGAATTCTTCCTCCAAACCACGCAGATATGATGTGGTTTCCGGATTGAGAAAGAACCGCAGTAACAGTTTAACGCGGGTTTTATTGGTGATCAGGGTGTCGAGCAAAACAACTATTATTTACGATTTACGATTTACGATTTACGATTTACGATTTACGAGGGGCATGGCTTCGCCCTTTCGGTCACAGGAACCTTGATGGAATTTATAAGGCAAAATGCAAAATTTTCTTTATTTCGCTTTTCGCTTTTCGCTTTTCGCTTTTCGCTATTTCACTATTTCAATAAGCAATGGCGAAATAGAGAGAGTGATCACTTGTTTCAGTTGATCAATCCGTATTATGACCTTTTTTTTATTTGCAACATTGACCAATTCACCAACGAGGCCTGTCAAGGGTCCTGCATTCACCATTACCTTAGTTCCGGGCTGAAAAGTGTCGGGCAGGCATTCTACTTCCACATTGGAGCCTGTAATCGCTTTTAATGTGTCGATTTGCCGTTCGGGAATGCTGGCTGCCTTACCGGAAAACCAAATATACCGCACGGCCCCCTGGGTGTTCAATACTTCGTAATAATCCTTGTTTGAAACCTTTACAAAACAATATGACCGTATCAGTGGTTCTTCAACAAGCCTTTTACGATCACTCCACTGGTGGATGACTTTTCTAAGCGGGACATAAGCTTCGATTCCTTTTTCTTTCAATAACTCCATCAAACTTTTTTCGGAGCGTGAACGGGTGTAGACTGCATACCAAAGCGGCGTTTGAATGATGTCTGGTGATTTTTCATCGCCGGGTAATCTTTCTGTCATAAAAAACTTTTTCGACCAAACCAATCATACCCGGCAATTAAATATATGGCAGGGTCAAAACCGGTTGACATACTTTGAGTAGCAAAGATACTCAAATTATCATTTTGGCGAATTTTTTTTTATCAAAACTTCGCAAAACTGACTGTGAATTATTAAACATAACACATTGAACATGAATTGTAAGATCGTGAAAAGCGCAGAAAAACAACATCTTGAATCATTGTCGTTTTATTCACAAAGCCAGTTGTCCATTTATCCTGTTTACATTTTTGTTAATTAAATGGATAAGCCCTATCTTTGCACCCTTTGTAAAAAACATTCTGAAAATGAGTTTAAGAGCAAAAACCACGGAATTGAAAAGGCGAATGCAGGAAGCCTTTAAAGGGGGCGGTGAGCAAGCCCTTGAAAAACAGAAAGCTTCTGGCAAGATGACTGCCAGGGAACGTATTCTTGCGCTGGTTGATCCCAATTCCTTTCATGAATATGACTTGTTTGTCAAACATGCCGGACAGGATTTCGACATGGATAAAAAATATTTGCCCGGAGATGGTGTAATCACAGGTACCGGGTCAATCAACGCCTGGCCGGTATGTATTTTCGCTCAGGACTTTACGGTAGCCGGAGGTTCACTGGGTTTGATGCATGCCAAGAAAATCACCAAAATCATGGATCATGCCATGAAGATGAAGGTTCCTTTAATCGGTATCAATGACAGTGGAGGTGCCCGTATTCAGGAAGGGGTGAATTCACTGGCTGGTTATGGCGAAATTTTTTATCGAAACACCCAGGCTTCGGGTGTGATCCCCCAGATATCAGTTATACTCGGGCCTTGTGCCGGAGGTGCGGTATATAGCCCGGCACTAACGGATTTTGTATTTGTTGTTGATAAAATCTCCAAGATGTTTATCACCGGTCCTGAAGTTATCAAGACTGTTCTGGGTGAAGAAATTTCGATGGAAGATCTTGGTGGAGCCCGTGTTCATGCGGAAATAACCGGAAATGCCCACTTTTTTGCCGAAAGCGAGGCCGATTGCTTCGACCAGATTAAGCGCCTTGTGAGTTATATCCCCTGGAGCAATGAGAAAAAGGCTGAGGTGTTTCCCAAGAAGGCACCAAAATCGCGACAGTACAAACTGGATCATATCTTCCCGACCAACCCTATGCAACCTTACGATGTGCGTGATGTGATCCGCGCCATTGTTGATGACAGTGACTTTTTTGAGGTGCATGAGATGTGGGCTGCCAATATTGTCATCGGCTTTAGCCGGCTTGATGGTCAAACTGTCGGTTTTGTCGCCAATCAGCCCATGGTTCTTGCCGGTGTGCTCGATTGCGATTCAAGCGACAAAGCGGCCCGTTTTATCCGTTTTTGTGATGCATTCAATGTTCCTTTGGTTACACTGGTCGATTTACCGGGTTATCTCCCGGGCGTTGATCAGGAACATGCAGGGGTTATTCGTCACGGGGCTAAGGTATTGTATGCATATAGTGAAGCCAGTGTTCCGAAACTCACTGTTATTTTGCGTAAGGCCTATGGAGGAGGATATATAGCCATGTGTTCAAATCACCTGAGAGCCGACTTCGTGTTCGCCTGGCCAACCGCAGAAATTGCAGTTATGGGGCCTGAAGGCGCTGCCAATATTATTTTCCGTAGCGAAATCAAGGCCAGTGACAATCCGGAAGAGACCCGCAAACGCTTAATCGAGGAGTATCGTCAGAAATTTGCAAATCCTTATGTGGCTGCTGCCTACGGATATGTTGATGCGGTGATCGAACCAAATGAAACCCGCAACTATCTGACACATTCTTTAACCCTGGCCCAGGGTAAACGGGAGATTACACCCAAGAAAAAACACGGGGTTCCACCCTTTTGACGTTGAATTAAATTTACTTTTATGGACGACAACCAGGAATTCATCGATTTTAAGTACGAGGAAATCACATACAGAACCACGTTAACCAAAAAGTTCGCCGCCCGGACCCCGTATACTCCTCCGGATTCGCGCCGGGTAGTTGCTTTTATTCCCGGAACAATCCTCAAGGTTCATGTGAAAGAGGGGAATAAGGTTAAAAAGGGCGACACACTGCTTGTACTTCAGGCGATGAAGATGGATAATCATCTGCTGGCTTCGAGAAATGGTACGGTCAAAAAAGTTTATGTGAAACAAGGCGAAGTTGTTCCCAAGCACCATTTACTCATCGAATTGAAGTAATCATTGGCAATGCCGGAGTGCCTTTTCAATGGTTGCAAGCACTTCATCTTTCCCGAATTTAGTTTCGGCTGACGTAGGCAGAATGGCCGGAAGTTCGGCCCAATAGGCAGAAAGTGCTTTCTGGTATGCTGCCAGGTTGTTGCTGAGTTGTGTTTTCGAGAGTTTATCGGTTTTTGTGAATAAAATGACAAAACCAACTTCATTGTCGCCCAGCCAGTTCATGAATTCCAGGTCGATTTTCTGAGGTTCAAGCCGCGAGTCGATCAAAAGAAACGTAAGGGCAAGGTTCTCCCTTTTCTGAAGGTATGATTTAATCAGGCCTTCGAACTTCTCCCGCTGAATTTTGGAAAGTTTTGCAAACCCATATCCCGGCAGGTCGACCAGAAACCAGGGGGCTGATCCGGAAGATTCAACCTTAAAATGGTTCAGTAAACGGGTTTTTCCGGGGGTGCCTGATACTTTGGCAAGCCCTTTTTGAGCGGCAAGCATATTGATCAGTGATGATTTTCCAACATTAGAACGTCCGATGAAGGCAAATTCCGGAATGTCTTCCTTCGGGCAAAATTGGAGCGAAGGGCTGCTGCAAATAAACTCAATCTTTTCGATTTTCACTATCTTTGCTATTTATTCCAAATGTATGCAAATTATTTCAAAGCCCGCCTCATTATTTCAACTTTCAAATTTCAAATTCCAAGAGCCAAATTCCAGATCCCAAGGGGAAAACTAAAGAGAGTGGATTTAACAAGCCTTGAAAGCCGAACTTGAGATTTGGAATTTGGATCTTGGGATTTGGATCTTGGGATTTGGAACTTGGATTTTTTAAACCATACGATTTTATGCAGTTTTGAGTTCACTGTTATTTCCCCAGATCATATACCTTTTGCTGTACCCAGGTGGCCCATTGGGCTTCGGTTTTTGATTTATCGAAGGTGGAATAGGGAATGATATCACCGACCATCAGGGTGATGGTTTTATTAAATTGCTTTGCCATTTCATCCACAAGATAGAGCATTTCGATGTTGGCTTTGATACCGAGCCGTTTGCGCCATCGGGCCAGGTTATAGAACCATTCAGAATTTCGACCGGCTACATAAACAGGGATGATGTCCCGTTGATATTTCCTGGCTTTTTTAATGAAAGTATTTTTCCACTCCAGATCACGGATGACTGTTTTGCCCTCCATTCGTTGTTTTCGGGACACCAATCCGGCGGGAAAGTAAAGCACCATCTTTTCTGATGCAAATGTTGCATCGATCAGGCGGGCGTTTTCGGTATTTCGCCCGTGTTTGTTGATGGGTATGAACAAGGGGCGTAATCCCGGGACATTCATCAGCAGGTCATTCACAGGAAAAACGATATCTTCCCTGATCTTTCCAAGTTCCTGCATGAGCGCCATGCCGTCAAGACCGCCTAAGGGGTGGTTGGCAGATACGATGTACCGGCCTGAAACCGGGACAATCGGAGTTGATGAAAATTGAGGACTTCGCTTGTCAACAATTTCAACATTTACGCCAAATTCTCTAAGGATGGCACTGACAAAAGGCAACCCGTGTTTGTCGCGATTTCGCCAGATGTAGCCATTCACCTCCTCCTGATGGGTGATCTTTTTCAGGTAAGACAATACAAAACCGGGGATGATTTTGAGCAAACCTGGGTTTTTTGAAGCAAACAATGATTCGATGTCGATCAGTCGCTCCGGAATTTCTTCAATTTCGTTGTGAGACATGAAGCAAAAATACAAATATCTTTATTTCTCAAACCTACATACCTTATCTTTGCAAAATAATTCACCGATTATACCATCACATGGAACCCATCATTGCCCCGGTTAACAAAAAATTGCTTGAATCTGAATTGATCGACAGCACATTTTTGAGAAATACCAACAATGGACATAATAAAATATATGTGTTTACGGCACATGATTCGCCAAATCTCATGCAGGAAGTCGGGCGTTTGCGTGAAATCACCTTCCGGGATGCCGGTGGCGGAACCGGGAAAAGTACCGACATTGATGAATATGATACCATGGAAGAACCTTTTCATCAGCTCATCGTGTGGGATCCCATTGAAAGTGAGATTACCGGAGGTTATCGATTTATCCACGGGCGCGATATCCTGTGTGAACAAAAAACATGTATCCACAGTGCAACCGCCGAACTTTTCAACTTTTCCAATAAATTTATCAGGGACTATCTTCCGGTAAGCATTGAGCTTGGTCGTTCGTTCGTTCAACCTAATTATCAGCCACTCGTTAACTTTCGTAAGGGTATGTACGCCCTGGATAATTTGTGGGATGGCCTCGGGGCAATGATTATTGAAAACCCGGATGTGAAATATTTCTTTGGAAAAATGACCATGTACCCCGATTATAACCGGACAGCACGGGATATCGTTTTGTATTTTCTTCGCCGTTATTTTCCTGATACGGAAACATTGATGGTGCCTGTGGAGTCAGTTGTTTGCGATACACCCGATGCGACCATCGCTGAATTGTTTTCAGCCAGAACTTTTGAGGAAAATTACAAGATACTGATTCAGGCTGTGCGCCGTCATGGTGAACATGTTCCACCCCTTGTCAACGCCTATATGAACTTATCTCCAACCATGCGAACTTTTGGAACCGCCATTAACCATGACTTTGGCGATGTGGAAGAGACAGGGATACTAATACATATTGAGGACATCTATCCGCGCAAAAAAGAACGCCATCTGAAAACGTATATCCAGAGGCTTTCATCTCTTAAAGGATTGAGATGGAGAAGGAAACGGTAAGGGAATTATTTTGCGGCAGTTGCAACTGAAGCGTTTACTTTGCGCATCAGCTTGCTCTTAAGGTTGGCCGCCTTATTTTTATGAATCACGTTTTTCTTGGCAAGTTTATCAATCTGGGAAACCACTTTTGAGATATCCTTTACAAGTGTTTCCTGATCTTCAGTTTCACGTAATTTCTTAACTGCATTACGCACGGTACGGCCCTGATAACGGTTTTGGGTACGTTTGGTTTTTGTGTTCCGGATACGTTTTTCTGCACTTTTGTGATTAGCCATGATTCAAATATGTTTTCAAATTGGGGTGCAAAGATACATTTTTTCGGCAAAATCCCAACAAACAAATATTTATTTCTCACAAAGTTAATAACTTTTCTGAATTTCCGTATTACCTTTTGCCTTTTTTCCGATTAAGCAAGTAAAACAATTTATTATGCTGGTGAAGACATTTGGAAGTGCAGTTTTCGGTATAAGGGCCATTACTGTGACAGTGGAAGTATATATGGATCAGGGAATTCAGTTTTTCATGGTCGGGTTACCCGACAATGCTGTAAAGGAGAGCCATCAAAGGATTGAATCGGCCTTGCGCAACAATGGGCAACGCATCCCGGGAAAAAAGATCATTATCAACATGGCACCGGCAGATATCCGCAAGGAAGGATCATCTTATGACCTCACCATTGCCATGGGGATTCTTGCAGCGAATGAGGTAATTAAAACAGAGAAGCTGGAAAAATATATGATCATGGGAGAACTTTCGCTCGATGGTGGCTTGCTGCCCATCAAAGGCGCCCTGCCAATTGCCATTGAGGCGCGAGACAAGGGGTTTAAAGGAATCCTGTTGCCGCTGCAGAATGCCCGGGAGGCATCGATCGTGAGTGAGCTGGAGGTTTATGGCATTACTTCGATCAGGGAGGTGATCGGTTTTTTCAATGATGAGGTGCAACTTACCCGAACCATGATGAACACCAGGGAGGAATTTGCCGGACAGGTGTTGCATTATGAACATGACTTTGCTGATGTGAGGGGGCAGGAGAATATTAAGAGGGCACTCGAGATCGGTGCCGCGGGTGGGCACAATGTCATTTTGATCGGGCCTCCCGGAGCCGGAAAAACAATGCTGGCAAAACGAATTCCTTCCATACTTCCCCCATTGAATCTGAAGGAGGCTTTGGAAACTACTAAAATACACTCCGTAGCCGGTAAACTTGGAAGCCATCGCTCATTGGTATCCATGCGCCCTTTCAGGGCCCCGCATCACACTATTTCGAACATGGCCCTGGTTGGAGGAGGGAGTATTCCCCAGCCCGGCGAAATTTCCCTTGCCCATAACGGTGTGCTGTTTCTCGATGAACTGCCTGAGTTTAAACGATCAGTGCTGGAGGTGCTCCGTCAACCGATGGAGGACAGGGTGGTAACGATTTCCAGGGCAAAAATGACGCTGGAATACCCGGCGAGTTTTATGCTGATTGCTGCCATGAACCCTTGTCCCTGCGGCTATTATAACCATCCGTCAACTGCCTGTCAATGCAAATCGGGGGAAGTTCAGAAATACATCAACCGGATTTCGGGGCCACTGTTTGATCGTATCGATATCCATATCGAAGTCGTACCGGTGGAATTTAAACGGCTGAGCGATGCCCGTCCGTCGGAACACAGCACCGACATCAGAGAAAGGGTGATCAGGGCAAGGAAGCTACAGGAACAACGATTTGAGCGGACAGACGGAATCCACAGCAATTCACAAATCCCTTCAAGGATGTTGCGCGACGTATGCAGAATATCTGAAACCGGAAACCTTTTGCTGAAAAACGCCATGGAGAAACTGGGTCTTTCGGCACGGGCTTATGACCGGATACTGAAGGTTTCACGCACCATTGCCGATCTTGATGCCGCAGCGGATATCCGGATAGAGCATCTGGCGGAGGCGATCAATTACCGTTCGCTTGACAGGGATAGTTGGGGAAAGTAGATGGAGAATTGAAAATTGAGAATTGAGAATTGAGAATTGAGAATTGGCAAGAGCTTAGAGCAGGATCAAACAGGGCTGTTTATTTCAAATAGAGGTCGGCGATGACGAAACAGGCAAAAATGACGGAAGCCATGCCGTTCATGGTGGCAAAGGCGAGGTTAACCCGGGAAATGTCGGTTGGCTTTACAATGATATGTTCATAACACAGGAGGATTGCAAAAATGGCCGCGCCAATCCAGTAAAGGAAATTGAAATCACCAACAATACCTCCGGCAGCGACCAGAACAAGTGCGATGAAGTGGAACAATGAAGAGAGAATGAGGGCTTTGGTCCGGCCCAACCTGGCAGGCAGCGATTTTAATCTTTCCGACCGGTCAAATTCAATATCCTGCAGCGAGTACAAAATATCGAAACCAGCTACCCAAAATAGTACGATGAATGAATAGATAAGGGGGAGAAGTTCAAAACGGGCGGTTACAGCCAGGTAGGCGCCAATAGGAGCCAGGGCAAGCCCCATTCCCAGGAATATATGCGATAACCAGGTAAATCGTTTGGTGAGACTGTAACCTAAAATAACAACCAGCGCAACCGGGGATAACAAAAAACATAAAAAGTTTAGCAGGTAACTGGTGATGATAAACAGCCCGGCGTTGATGATGATAAAAAAATCAGGGCAGATTTGGGGCTGATGATCTCGCTTGGAATTTCCCGAAGGGCTGTCCGAGGGTTCTTTTTATCGATATCCCGGTCGGCATAGCGGTTAAAACCCATTGCTGCATTGCGTGCAAAAACCACACAGAGCAGTACAAGAATCAAAACCCGGATGCTCAGGTCATGATCCGGGCTTTTAGTGGCGAGAAAAAAACCGATCAGGGCAAAAGGTAAAGAAAATATCGTGTGATTGATTTTGACGAGCGAAAAATAGTCAGCGATCTTTGAATTTCTTCCAAAAGGCATTCCGGTTGATTTTGTGCAAAGTTAGTAAAAACAGCCTTACTTGTTTTGCATGCGGTTGTAACTATTTTAACGCAGAAACGTCCAAGTTGTCATTCTACGGAATTTACACTAAATTTGTAGCTTATTTCAAAAAGTATGAGCAGGCAGGTCGAAGCCTTGGTTGGGTATCTGAAACATGCGGTGAGGGCGCAATCAAAATATCACATTCATTCCCCTTTTGTTTTTGGTTTTTATCGTGACGTTCTGAAAGGCGATCAAAAATATATCCAGTACAGGGTGGTGAACAGGTTGCGGAAAGAACTCGAAACAGCCAGCAGGTTCATCAAGCGGAAGGATCTGGGTGCCAGGTGCAAAGACTTTCCCTGTGATCAGCGTTTTGTCAGGGTAAAGGATATCGTACACCACTCATCCGTAAACAGGAAACTTGGAGAGTTCCTGTTCCGGTTGATCCGGCAGTACAAACCTTCCTCCATTCTCGAACTGGGAACATCCCTTGGCATCAGTACCATTTATTTTGGACTTGCGGCACCTGAAAGCCATATTGTTACCATTGAAGGCTGTCTCGATTCGGCCAACCTGGCCCGTGAGAACTTTGAAAAGCTCAATCTCAAAAACATTCATGTCATTACCGGCAATTTTAGTGAGCAACTTACTGTCGCCCTCGCCGAAATGCCGAAACCGGATCTTGTTTTTTTTGACGGGAACCATAAAAAAGATCCCACCCTGGCTTATTTTAATGAGTGTTTAAAACATATTCACCCCGGAACCATTTTTATTTTCGATGATATTCACTGGTCTGCAGGAATGGAGGAGGCATGGAATGCCATCCGTCAGCATCCGCAGGTTAAAGTGAGCATCGATATTTATCACATGGGCATTGTGTTTTTCAGGGATGAATTAAGTAAAGAAGATTTCACCATACGCTTTTAATATTTCAAATCCATGAACGACGAAGTTATCCGCCTTGAGAACATTGTAAAAAACTACAAGATCGGCACCATCCTGGTGGAGGCATTACGCTCTGTATCCCTGGTTATCAGGAAAAACGAATTCGTAGCATTGATGGGACCCTCCGGGTCGGGAAAATCGACCATGATGAACATTCTGGGATGTCTCGACACGCCAACAAGCGGGAGTTACCTTTTAAATGGCGAAGATGTCAGCAAAATGGATGACAACGCACTGGCGGAAATCAGAAACCGGCAGATTGGTTTTGTGTTTCAAACATTCAATCTGCTGCCAAGGTCAACCGCACTTGAAAATGTAATGCTTCCCCTTATCTACGCGGGGATAGGCAAAGCCAAACGGATGGAACTTGCAAAACAGACCCTTGAGGAGGTTAAACTTGGCGACCGGATGGCCCACAGACCAAATGAATTGTCGGGCGGACAACGCCAAAGGGTTGCCATTGCACGCGCACTGGTGAACCATCCGGCAATCATCCTGGCTGATGAACCTACCGGGAACCTCGACTCAAAAACATCGGTGGAAATTCTCGGTCTTCTGGAACAGATCCATAAGATGGGAAATACGGTGATCATTGTTACCCATGAAGAGGATATTGCACAACATGCACACCGTATCATCCGGTTGATGGATGGCAGGATCAATGTGGATGAAGCCAACCAGAAAATAAAAACCATTGCCGATTACCATTTTGACGGGGTAGCGCAGTAATTTTCATGCAGTTTTTTATGAAAATGAATTCCGATGCATAAAGAGGGTAACTACAAGAAGCTTTTTAAAGACTTTAATCAGCTCAACATCATGATCATCGGAGATGTGATGGTTGATTCGTACCTGTGGGGCAAGGTGGAACGGATTTCTCCGGAAGCACCCATTCCGATTGTGGCCTTGCGCAAAAGGGAGAATCGCATGGGAGGTGCAGCCAATGTTGCCATGAACATCCGATCGATGGGGGCCAATCCCATACTTTGTTCTGTGATTGGTACCGACGATAAAGGAGATCAGTTCCTCGACCTTCTGAAGAAGGAAAATATCACTGATGACGGAATCGTGCGCAGTGCCCGTCGCATTACCACCACGAAATTCAGGATTTTCGGCAATTCATTTCAAATGCTTCGTGTGGATGAAGAGATGGACAACGACCTGGTCCAGGGTGATTTTCTTACTTTGATCCGTGTCATCGATCAGGTTTTATCAAAAATGAAGATTGATTGTATCATCTTTCAGGATTACGACAAAGGGGTCATCACCCAGAAGTTGATCAGCGAGGTTGTGAAACGTGCGATTGCTGCGAAGATACCTGTTACGGTAGATCCGAAGAAGAAAAATTTCATGGCTTATCAGCAGGTTACCCTGTTCAAACCCAATCTGAAGGAGATGAAGGATGGGTTAAATCTGGAAAATGACCTTCAGGATGACCATTCAGTCCGTGAGGCAGCACAGAAAATCAGGACGTTGCTTGATTGCAGGTATGTGCTTACGACCATGTCGGATAAAGGTGTTCTGATGAGCCTGAAGGATCGTATCGAAGAACAGAATATTTTCATTCCTGCACACATGCGGATGATCTCTGATGTGTCGGGAGCCGGTGATACAGT
>CAIQUS010000072.1 GCA_903875045.1 uncultured Bacteroidales bacterium | reverse complement strand
GAATGGTTTTATGCAGCTATCATGGCCGCGGTTAGTACTGAAATCTTGCTGCATGGCCATTACCGGGGAGAAATAAATAATGTCAACGGGTGTTGGTCAGATTGACTTCCAATCTGAATACACTGAAAGCGGCGATTCCATCAGGAGGCCGCCCTTGACAGTTTTATTTTCCCATAGGTAACTTTGCAAGGATTTCGAGTAATAGTGTGCGGTGGCCTGTTCAGCCCATCTCCGGGAGATACGACCATAAAAAAAAGGCAGACAGTTACCGTTTGTAACTATCTGCCCTGTGGTTAATTTGCCTGTGAATGATTTTTCTGAAACTGACGGAATTCCCATTCAAAAAGGAGGTACTGTTCATCGGTCATCTCTTCCGAAAAGCCAGGATAGTAAATTTGTTCCATGTGCTGAATGAACATCTCTTCGATGGATTGTTTGCGGGTTTCTTTTGCAAGTGCGGTCATGGTAGTAAGGTTTAGATTGTGAATACTTGAATTTTCTGACCGCGAAGCGTTAAACCGGATCGATTGGATAATGTCAAGGGTGAGTGTCAGATTCTTCTTTGAATCTGAATTCATGAAACTTAGCCCTTGACAGTTCCAAGTTTGCAGCTCCTCTTCGAGCTGGAAGCCCTGTCGATGTAAGTAGCTTTGTAAGGATTTCAAGTATTATATTGTGCGGTGGATTTTGCTTACTTTTTTCAAAAGCTGCCCGTTTTAATCCGGCTTTCTTTTTGCGTAGCTTTTTCTTTGCCGGTGCTGCACCAAAGAAAAAGCGTACCGGTAATTGTGGGATTGTAGGTTTTGGCCGCGCTTTCTTTTGCTACTTTGCTTTGAGCGAACAAAGAAAAGTAGTTCCCGGCGGGTGTCCCGATGGTCGTAAAATATAAAAACTCATAATTCACTCAATTGTAACAAAATAGGTGTGTAAATACCCCTATTTTTTACAATTGAACGTCGTTAGACCACGCCCCGCCCTATCGGCTTTACAATTGTATAAAGATGAAAATTTCAGGATATGTGAAATGGCGGTTTGTGGGTGCGGTTCGCTGATTTGCTGCTTTTCAGCGCTTTACAAAGATATGCAGGCAGAAAGGATTAAAAGGGCTTACAATTGCATGGCAGGGCATAATTTTGGCACACATGGCACAATTGATGCGGTTTGCTCCCCTGCCCTGTATTGCTCCCCTGTGCAACAGCGGGGCAATACTCCAATAAATTGTAAGCTATAAATCGGAAAGAAACATCATGTCATGAGCCGGCTCATCATTGTTCAGGCTCTGAAAGAATATCCAATAGTAGAGATTGTCAACTGCATCACTCAGGTCAGTTGCTTTCCATCTGGGCTGGTCGGTCTTGCGCTCAGATGACTTATCCTTTTTGAACTCAGAGGGCATGACAGGGGCACCATCCATGGATACAAATGTTTCGGATGCATTGTTCATGTTTATCTTAAATGCCGGGACATTCGGATGGTCATTAGATAAAAACTTATGCCAGAACATGAACTTGTCCATGTGCGATATCTCATGCAGTTCAGCACACAATGTGACTGACCATCCTGCTTTACTGAGTTGATCCATCACATCTTCAAAGTATGTTTGCCTGGATGATGCATCATTGCGCCTGGTCCCGTCACTGCCACCGTACAGGTTCACATGTTTGTTGCGATGATGCGCGTAATAGTCAATGAATTTGGCAACCAACACTCTCAATGTTTCATTCTCTACAAAGAAGTTTTTAATGATGGGAAATTCATTGACAGACCTGTGCCATTGACTTACGATCATGCAGTTTTGAGTTGACCCGAAGTCAAAGGATGCGAAAAGATAATCATCGGTGAGGCAGTCAGCATCACCCCGGCAATCCAGGCTGCCATGCTCCCCCAGGTCATGATCGATGCCATCATAGAAAGAATAGTTGTATGCATCATAATAGCAGTGCATCGATTCCCGCAGAGATGGATAAAAGCCGTTGATATTGGCTTTTCGCCTGATATTCTCTACTTCGATATCGTAAACGATCTGAGGCAACACACGTTTGAGGTCACGAAAATAACGAGGCCCCAGGATGTATTCGTTAAATCTGGCGCTGGCTTCCAGAAACATGAATTCTCCGGGGAATTCTTTCATCAATGCTTCATATTCAAAAACCCAATCGCCTGCAGGGGTGAGTGGCTGTGAACCAAGGAAAAGGGTGCCATGATGGAATCTGACATGACCAAAACGGTCATTGTTGCCACGGTTTGCAGGTAATACATCGCTGTCGATGGCAGATTTTTTTAGTTTTGTGGTTTCATCAAAAATCATGAAATCGTAGGATCCGGAGCGGGCCATTTCCGGACGGTCGAAGGAATTGAATTCAACAACAAATCCATTGAAAAAATGGATGCAGTTCGTATAATCCAGCGGTGGTTGAAAAGGTTCCGGCCACACCATTTTTTTAGGCGCCCTGACACCGACAAAATAATGAATCCCCCGGTGCAGTCCCCTTCGTTCCCAATGGTCGATAATAGGCGGCAAAGATTTGGTACGGATATGGAAATAGGTAAGTCCGTTCAGCGATATCTTGCCGCGTGGCATGGTTTTGAGGCAATCGATCACCTGGTCGGCGATGATGGTAGTTTTGCCCACACCTCTTCCACCGATGAACATCTTATGGGAAGCGGTGCAAAGTTTGATAACAACCTGCGGATCGTTATAAAATGGCGATTCTTTAATGACCGGGATATCCATGTTACTTCTTCAGGTTACGCACTGAATCATCAATCTTGAACATATCGGTATAGTCGGCCAGCGGTGAAAGTTTCACCTGGGCCATGAATTCATCGTAGAGCTGCAGCAATGCCTTCTGGGCTGATTCATCAATGAGTTTAAACATGGGGCTGTTGATGAAATTAAAGTTGACGGAAAGCAGTTGTACCGGCGGCTGAATTTTCGCAGCATCGATAATATCCTGGTCCTCTTTATCGAGGTTATTTGCTTTGGTAAACCGTTCAATGGCTTTTTCAACGGATTTGAAGTTTTTTATTGTCTTTGCCATCCGATGAAGGTCGATGCACCATTCAGAGATCATGTGCCGCATTGCCTGCTTGCTTGCAGTATGCACATTGCCGAACAGGTTTTGTGCGTTGCGGATATCATTGTAGGCGCAGGTGATGGTAATGCCGAATTTCTTTGACAGGATTTTAGCGGAATTCGTTTTGTTTTCCGAATCCGATATCAAAAGAGAATGGGCAGTTTCCCATCGATCCTTTATTTTCATGTCACTTTCAGATAATTCACGATCTTCCGTGTAGTGCAGCCGGATGCGTTCCATTGCGTTGCTTTCGGGCAATTGGAATGAGTTCATAAGTCGTCAAGTTTAGCGTTTTCGATCAATCGGAATGCGAAAGCCTGGGCTGGTGATGAACCGTTTGAAGCCAGGTCGAAAATTGATTTTCGAACATTGGCTTCCTGTTTCAGGCGTCCGCGCATGAATAATTTATACGGTTCATCCGCGCCATCATCAAGGATTTCCCTGAAATCCGAGGCAGAAAGTTCAAGAAAAAAAGCTATTTCTTTTTTCGTGAACATCAGCGAGGCCATGGTTTCCATTTCGGCCAGTAGTTCCTTAGTCAATTCAATCAAAGCAGGAGGTGTTATTAAGTTCGTTCATGATCCATGATTCGTGAAACCGGGCAATGTCTTTGTTGAATGTGATGGTGCCACATTCAATCCGGGGGTTTCGGGTGAAATTGCCCGATGTTACAATGCTGATACCCCACTGATCAGTGGTAATGATGCAGACCTTGGCGTGACATTTGGCAGGTTGCACGTCTGATGTGATCTTTTGCAGGAATTGGACTTCCGCGGGTTTGTGGATGCCATTGCGATAATCGAACAACCCGGATAGTTTGGTGATCAGTCCCTGTTCAACGTAGTTATAGAGTTGCCGTATGGCAAATTCGCTGATCGACCAGGTTGTAAAAGCAACCCTGGCCGGTACTTTAAGATGCGTGAGATAGTAGAAAAGTATGTCATGTGTTGACCAGTCGCCATGAGAAACAAAGCTGATCATATCGCCTTGTTTTCCCATCCAGAGTACTTCGCCCACCTTTTGGTTTTTCTTTCCAATGACTGCGTACTGATCCCCTTTATGGCCTATGGCTTTTGATTTTTGCGCGATTTTGGCAACAGCCAAATCCTTTGTCCGGAACAGGCTCATTTTGCAAGTGCTTTATTGATATCTTTCAGCCTGGCTTGCCAGAAAACAAGCGCCGAATGATACTGAATGAGTAGTTTAGGCTCGATATCTGTCAACGCGGCCAGTTTTTTATTTCTTGAAACGTGCGACCGCACATTATTACGTTCTTTGACCAACCCTTCACGGTCATACGATGCGATATGCCTTGTGGCCCGTTTTTCTTTTCGGATTTTTGATGGTGGCAAAATCCCTGTTTTCTTAAATGCTGCAATTCTCTCATAGCCCTCGGATATCTCTTCTGAAAGTGCAAGGATTTGAAAGGCATCATTTTTTCTTTTATCCTCTGGCATTTCATTGCCCAGGGTGGCATGAATAAGGTCACGGATTTTCATTTTTCTTACCAAATCCTGGTACAGGATGCGGTCGGCATCGGGTTGAATTTCACTCGCCGTAGCTGGTTGTCCTGCCATATCGGCAATACGCAGCCTGTTTACATGAGTGCCCGTTTTAACCGGTTGATCCGGGATATCAAGGGATTTTGACAACTCGTACACCAGATTTTCCAGTGCACTCTCTGACGGATCGCCCCTGGAAAAGATTCTTTTCAGGCTTTGGCTCTGGCCGAAGCGGTCGTACAGTTGCACCCCTAAATGGTAATCCCTTGCAGAATTAAGCCAGTCGTTAATTTCCACGTTCATATAACAAAGCTTTTTGTTGTTTTAAGAAGTTGTGCCAATCAGCGGATTCGCGGTTTGGGGCAAAGGAAAAGGATTTTAGATGGACCCGGTAATCAATTAATACTGATTCTGAATTGTATATGGTATAACCAGCCAAAAGGAATTTAATCCAGAGGGCATAATCTTCCGGAAGAGTTGCAGGGGTTGGATCATAGCCACCAACGGAACTGATGGCCGACCTGCGGAACGCAATGCCGGGATGGTTGACAAACCAATGCCCGGGTTTAAGATAAGCCAGGGCGCGGTTGATTTTGCAGGGATGGGATGAATACCAGTGATGCTCAGAATCGAACAAATGTATCTGCACCCCGCAGATATGCTTGTCGGGGTTTTGGGTAAAGAATTCATCATGGCTTTTGAGCAAATCCGGATTTGCGATATCATCACCATCCATGCGCACGATCAAATCACCGTGACAATGCTGAAGGCCGAAGTTCAAAGCGCTGGCAATGCCTGAGTTTGAATCTTTGCGGACAACCTTTATCATTGGGAATTTATCCCTCAGATGGTCAAAGAAATCGGTGATTTCGCCAACCGGGTTGTTATCATCAACGATGATAAGGTTGAAATTGGGATGGTTTTGGTAAATGATCGAATCAACCGCTAACCTGAGCCATGCCAGGGGAGTTGCATAAACAGGCATCAAAACATTTATGTTCATTTCGTTATTGGTTTTTTCTGTTTAACATCATCATCATGCCAGTGTACCCGAAAGAAAGCGTTTTTGTATTGGTTGCCCGGGAAGGTGTTGGGTTTGTATTTGAACATTTTGAGGATAAGCGGAAAGCTTAACTGGTCCTGAGTGGTCCATTTAATAATTTCAAACCACCAGGCAGCCATCATTTCACGAATCTGTCTGGAGTGAATTCTTCTCACCATGACACCACAAGCATACAGGCCATCATTTGGGGACAAGTGCATACGGTATTCTGCCATCTGCCCGAAGATGTTTTGTTCCCTGTATTTAGCCAGGGGCATTGAAGCGGAAGCTTCATCAAAGACACAATCACGATCCGGATGATTATAAAGGGCCATGGTTGAATCAGCCAGGGCATCAATACTGAACCTGACAAAATCCGGTGATGTGATTTCAATGGAGCCATCGATAAAAATGGCGATATCGTACTCATCAATTTCTTTAATCTGCCAGGGGAATAGTTTGAAAAACTTTGCCCTGAGCCTTGATGGCAGGTCTTTGGTGGGGAAATCAGTCTGGATGATTTGCCAATGCTCTCCATTGCCGGGGTCGCCAAAGGCGGTACCATGTTCGGGGATAGTATCACAAATGCAGAAAAAATCTGCTTTAACGGATTGTGTAGGAACCGGCAGCAAATAATTGTACTGAGAGAAAATGGTAGTGTAAACTGCAATTCTTTTTTTTGGCTGGTGCCCGAAGGTTACGCCTAATTTGAATTTTATCATATCGCGCCAATCGTTGCCATAAAATTTCTCCATGCCTCTGTTCAGCTCATAAACTGCCTTGGCTTCATATTCTTGAAGCGTTCCGGTTGTGTTTATTGTTTGCTGCCCGTGATGGTAGAAAACAGAGCCATCATCGCAATACTGTTTCAGACCTTTATCCTGCATCCGCAATGCCCAGTCGAATTCAACACCATACCCAAGGGAGAAGGTTTCATCAAAGTAGCCGATCTGTTCAAATACACTCCGCCGGATTACAGGCGCTGTAAATTCGATACACCTTACCTGACGGATACCGGGGGAGCCATTGTTTTTGCAATCCTTCATCCAGCAATTGTAGGATGGGGTGATCATTGCATACGGGTGAAGCTCCATCAGATATTCAATTCGATTGATCGATTCCCGGGAAATTTCAATATCGGAATTCATCAGCCAGAAAGCTGTGTTTGTCCCTTCATCGTTTTGCATGATGAATTTGACAGCCCTGTTCCAGTTAGGCGTAAAGCCTAAGTTGGACGGAAATCGTACAATTGTATTTTTCACACCAAGCGTAGCGAGGTCGATGTCAGAACCATTGTCGATCACAATGGCATCCGGGACCATCTGGCAAAGCCTGATGGTAATTTCGGGCGTGTTGTAATGAAGGATCAGTTTTGCAATTTTCATAGTTCGAATCGGGATTTAGCAGGAAATAATGAGTGGATATATGTTTTAAGGTTTTCGTTCAAGCCTGCATCATTGTGATTGAGGTAAGTTTTACCCTGGCATTTTACCCTCAGGTCCCCTTCGGAAGAAGTGTAAAAGGGGCCATCGATATTGTTATAGAATTGAACCGCAAAATCTTTGCTGAACAGCAAAGGTTTGGAGAATGGGAAAAAAACATTGTAGTACAATGTAGAAGTGAGAAGGCGATTTTCAAGCGCCGAATAAGCGCTGATAATCCATTTCATATTTTCTTTGTTGAAGAGTTCCGGAAGATGGGTTTCGGTATTGTAACCATGATAGCCTTTGGCGCGTAAGGCATCCATTGTATGATAGAGTTGATCCCACCAGGTTCCGTCCCTTGCAGGAACCTGGTTAAATGGGTACATGGCTTTAAATTGTCCGACCATTGGCAGGTCCACGGGTTTGAGAATGTAGATATCATCGTACATTCGCAGGAAGTGCAATGATGTTTCCGGATGGTTACAGAATATCAGAAGCTTTGTGATGGCATCATAAAGCGTATTTTGGGTAATGCCTTCGATTCTTTGGTGTGGGATATACAACACCAAATCCGGATTGATCCACTCCGGAAGATCCCCGACAATGACAACCCGGTAATCAAATTTGAAATTCTGTTCAACTGAACGAAGCGAATAGCGAAGTTCCTGCCAGGTGGATTCTGCTTCAAAATAAGGGTAATAGACATCGATCATGACACGAATGTAGTGTCACAATTGTAAGTTGTAAAGGACAGGAAAATTAGAATTTCAGGAGGTTACAGGTACTGGTGCGTATTGACTGGCATGGGGAAAGTTTTGCAAACACGCATATACTTTCACACTTTTGGCAACCCTCTGTTAGATTAAAAGGAAGGATAGGATTAACCACTGTTTACTTGGGAGAAACCAGGCGGAAGCCTAAGCTATTGTAGCGGTCGTCTGGAGATTCGGAGTCGCGTTTCGCCGACCGGCATTCGACCGCCGCGTTGCCCCAGCAACCGCCACGAATCACGCGGCTCGACCCAGATGATGGACCTTCAGGATTAAATTGTGCCAATGCTAAGTAATTGCCTTTCCAATCGCTGCACCATTCCCAAACATTGCCATGCATATCAAACAATCCATAAGCATTAGCACTAAAGCTACCTACAGGCATGGTTTTTCCTCTGTATTCTCCTTTTGCATTGTTGCTATATGGATAAGCGCCTTGGTAGTTTGCCTGCGAAGTGGTAAGGTTGTTGCCTGTGCTAAAAGGGGTGGTTGTTCCTGCACGTGCAGCATATTCCCATTCGGCCTCCGTTGGAAGGCGACACCCCATCCATTCCGCAAAGGCGGTGGCATCATCCCAGCTAACATTTATTACAGGGCGGTTGCCACGCCCCCAACCTTCATCGTCTGGTTTTTCTCTGCCGGTAGCATCGCAAAAAACATCATATTGCTCAAAAGTCACTTCATACTTACTCATTTTAAAAGCACTCAAAGTTACCTGTTGCTGAGTTTCATTTTCACTTCTGTCAACTTCGCTGGCAGGGCTGCCCATGGTAAAGGTGCCGTCTGGTATAGGAACCCAGGCAATGGCAGGTTTTTTGAAAACTTTCTCTTTCCATGTGCCATTGCTGTAAATAGTAATAGTTTTGCCGTTGTTGAGTTTTACTACTTGCACCACAGATGGCTGCGTTTGTGCATTTAATAAGGTTGTTGCAAGGAAAAATAGAATCAGAATCGCAATTTGTTTCATATTGTAAAGCGTTAAATGTTGAAAATTCTTTGTAAATGGGTTGCCCAATTCATGTGCAATCTAAAAAACCATTAGTCTATTGTTGAAGTGCAGGTTTTGCAATCCTGGTAATCTACCTCGAAACTAGTACCTTTAACATACACTATTTTTAATTTCGTTTTGCAACCAGGCATATACTGTCACCGCTTTTATCGTTCGTCCCTCACTCCCTTTTGGCAAAGCTCTGTTTGCTTAAAAGGAAGGAAAGGATTAACCACTGTTTACTAAAGTGAGACCAGGCGGAAGCCCTGATCAAAGAGGTGGCGGCCTGGAGGGTTATTGAGGCGGTAAGCCGTCCGGCAGCCAAACGCATTGAAGTACCAGGCACCGCCGCGGAGCACGCGTAGCGACCCCGATGATGCACCTTTAGGATTGGTCTGTGCCGATGTGGAATAATCGCCATACCAATCGCTGCACCATTCCCATACATTGCCGTGCATGTCGAACAAGCCATAAGCATTGGCGGCAAAACTGCCAACCGGTAAAGTTTTTTCGCGATATTCTCCCTTAGCATTGCCATTGTATGGATAATTGCCATCGTAATTTGCCTGCGAGGTTGTGAGATTATTGCCTGTGCTAAAAGGTGTGGTAGTTCCACCACGTGCTGCGTATTCCCACTCGGCTTCCGTTGGTAGGCGGCAACCCATCCACGTAGCAAAGGCGGTGGCATCGTCCCAACTTACATTTATAACAGGGTGGTTGCCACGTCCCCAACCTTCATCACTCGGTTTGCTTCTACCGGTGGCATCGCAAAATAAATCGTACTGCTCAAAGGTTACTTCGAATTTGCTCATTTTAAAAGCACTCAATGTTACTTGATGCTGGGTTTCATCGCTTCTTCTGTTAATTTCACTCGTGGGGCTGCCCATGGTAAAGGTGCCTGCAGGAATAGAAACCCATGCAATGGTTGGCTTTTTAGTTTGGGCAACAGTTGCAATTCCAAGCATTGTTAAAATTGCAAGAACAAAAAATGGTTTTTTCATAACACTTTTGATTTTCATACTTGCCTACTCTTTAAAGGATTTTCGGCTTGCTCCTGAATTATGTTTTTTTACTCTTTGTCACTATGGGTTTTCAGCCCTATGTTTGACTATTGACTTTTTTATTATATTGGGTAACGCTTTGGCGGTTGCTGTTCGGTGGCGATTTTACCACTAATTTTTCCACAAAGAACAAAAGTTTCAAACTGCATGTAATTTTTATACAAAGAACTATCCCGCCACTGACAACAAACGCCTATTAACCAACGTAATTTTATCAATCTTTAATGCATCGCACTGGATTAAAGTGCGAATAATAATCACTCACATCCGCTATGACATTTTCATTAGAGCCATAACCAGTCAATTGTATGATCAGCCCCCATGTATTGTAGCCATTACTGGTTTTTTCCGAACCCCAGAAGAAAACCATTCTACCAAGATTATCAATCTCACCAACCTCATTTAACTGGCCAATTGGCAACGCATTAAACCCACTTTCATTTGTTCCATCAGAGCATCGATCACCATAATCAATCCATTCTGAAATCGATGCGGCTTTACTTTCGCCCACATAGTATCCTCCCAAAAAATTAATAAAGATTTCAACTTCAGCTTTAGTTGGCAAATGCCATCCATTGGGACACACTTTAGTGGCAGTTTTAGCATCATAGTATAGGAATAAGCCTTTTTCTACGTCATCTGTGAATAGTAACTTTGAATACCAACGTCCCTCAGCTGGCGTAAACGCAGCATTTTCCGCAAACCACCACTGACTTCCTATTTTTACAATACTATATGACCTATTATCTCTGTTATCGGTAATTTGACTGAATACAATATTATTTTTTGCGTGAAGTTGCACCAATTGTTTTGATTTGATTCGTTTTTGCTTTTTATAGGGCTCAGTGTATCGTCGAGGTAAAGAAAAATTTAGCTTTTCGATGTCCCCATTTTTCAATGTCATTGAAAAATCGTAACCATATTCAAGACAATCATTTATAGGTTTAATGATGCTGATTGCATATTTTCCGGCTTGAACCATCTTCTCAAATGGGGTAACCCCCATTACAACGCCATTTAATTTGACTGATGCACCGGATAAATCTGAATCTATTCTTATATATGCATTTTGAGCAATTAAATTGATAAAGGGGAACCCGATTATTAGAACCAGCAGATATTTTTTTTTCATAATATTTATCCTTAATTTCATAAACATTTTGGAAGGTTAGAGTGAAAACTAAGCGTCCAAGTACAATCAGGCCATTGTTAATGTGTAACTTTTACCGTCATAATAATCTACCTTTTAGCCAGTACCTTTAACATAGACATTTTTAAGGTAACAGCCTTTAGACCATTTCAAAGTAACTTCACCTTCTTTGGCGATGTGAAAATCATGACCAACTATGCAGGAAATTCCACATGAAACCTCAGTAGTTACTTTAACACTTGCTGCTCTTGAACCATCACTATACTTCATGGTCACGGCACAGGAACAATCATCATCGCAAGCATTATTCACACCGGTAAAAGCAGTACTATCTAAAAAAATCATCAAAACCAGAGAAAATATCCCTGCTACTTTAAACACATATTTCACATAATTTTAATTTATAAAATGTGCCAACTCTTTAAAGGATTTTCGGCTTGGTCCTGCATTACGTTTTTTTTACTCTTTGTCACTATGGGTTATCAGCCCTATGTTTGACTATTGACTTTTTTATTATATTGGGTGACACCTCGCAAACCACAACCTTGTGGTTATTTCGATTATATGTGTGATAAACTTGGCAATAATTTGTAAAAATATGCTAAAAAGTGGAATAATTATTCTAATCATAAAAAAAATCATAATATCTGCATAAAAATCAAAAACCCTGCCATTGCTGACAGGGTTTGAATGAACACACACTTCACTTGAACAAAAACAAAATTTTACCAGGAGGCGGAAGTCGGGTCGAATTTCAAAACACCGGAATAAGTTGCATAGGTATTGCTTTGCTTTCCGATAAATGTAAAATCAAGGCCTTTATCTTTTTCAACCGAGGCACCCCATTTGGCGTTGATGTCATCGCAATAAACAAGGTTTCCGTTTTCGCCCAAGACATATTTTTTACCGTCCGCGCCATTCTGGATCATCACCAGGCCTTTGAATGAGTAGCCATTAAGTGCAATCCAGCTCATCACAGCATCGCCCCATCCGGGATGGAACCCTTTGAGGCTGACTTCCCAGCCGCCGCAATCCTGGTTGGTACCTTTAAGCTTCTTCATCCCTGGCTCGATCACATCAGAGGTCATGTAAAACCGCTTCATATATTTCCCCGACTTTAGGGCGATGTTCGTCAGCGTGAGACCATCGGCTGACCTTGAAGGGGTATTCGGCCAGTCGATACTTTCATCCGGAATGAGGATGATCTGGCTTTTCATGCCACCGCCGGAACCGGGATTATTCCCGGTTGGCCTGGCAAGGTCAACCAGCGAAACGGTGAGCGCACCAATGGGGCGCGGGGCGAAGCTTGCAATTGCAAGTACACCGATTACCCAGATGGGGTTTACCCCGATGGCGGTGCCGATGATGGCCCCCGACAGGACCACCAAAAAGAGCATCACCATAATTTTTCAATAAAGGGCTTGGAGGCGCCTTCATTGAGTTTGAGCAAGCGAATAAAGTTCGCCTTTGGGGTTGCAAAGAGAATGTCAGAACCGATCATCGAAGGAAGCGGCTGCAGGGTTAATTTGGTGCCGTCAATAACTGAGTTGCCAAATGTTCCGTAATCGACATTGGCACCATACACATCACGTTTTTTGCGAACGTAGAAAACAAAGTTTTCAGGGGAGCAAAAAATATTCATCGGGATGTTTTTGTATGGGCCGGTGATGGAATCGGCGAATTTCTCCACCTGGTCAAAAGCATTGGATACGGTTATTGCCACATTTTTCTGGGCGAAGTTCATTTTGGAAGTTCCGCTGGCATGGGCAGCTTTGAGCACGGTTAAAAAACCATTCATCGAAAGGCCGGTAACCTGGGCAGTGCCATCCACAACTGCAGCGTAGCTGCCTTTGCCGATCAGCGAGAGTTCGCGGTCCTGGGCAATCTGTTCCAAAAGCACCTTGTAAAGAATGTATTTGGTAATCGGCCATTCGGCACGGGTTTTAGATTCGTCCGCTAAAAATCCAAGCCATGAGCCATAGATTTCATCGGGATAAATTTCAACGTCGAACTTATGACGTTTGTGGGTGATGATCAGCGGGGTGAAAGTCGGAGTGCCTTTAGGCGTCCAACCTTTCTGGAACCCCTGCACCAGCGCGGCGATGGTTGCCTGAGCTGCCCGGAAGTCTTCATTCTGCTTCACGGTGGTCATGAACTTCATCGATTCGGTAGGCTGCGTAAGGGCCTTGAGGATGTCATTTTCATTTTTGCCCAAAAAGGTGCCGAATTCTTGCTTCAGTTGGGCAATTTCAATGGTAGTTGCCATAATGGATCAAATTTATAAAGTGAATAAATTAAGAATTTCTGTCTGCCATGATGTTATGCAGGTAATTATCAGAGATGATGGTATCCTCTGATTTATCAGCTGATTTTCCTCTGAGGGTTTCTGCTGCAGCATCCTGTGCCCTGAAAGCATCAAACTGGCGGGTTATCTCAGCAACGGCAGAATTGGCTGTTGAGAGATTTTCATTCAATTGAACAATTTGACCAGCCTGATCTGCATTGACTTTTGTAAGGTCAGCGAGTTTATCGTTGACCTGGCCAACCATTTCCTCGGTGAGTTCCTTACCGGTGATGTCATCGGTGAAGTTAAAGAAGGCGGCGATAGCGGCCCAGGTAGCAAGCATTTTGATTTTCATAACGGGGTTTGAGTTTATGGGAATGGTGGATGATTTTGTAGAAGGAATAGCATCAGCCTGTTCAAGGGCGTATTCGTACGATCCGATGGCATCTATCAACCCAAGGGCAATGGCATCGGAAGCAAAGTAGGTTTTACCGGTAAGTGAGGAAGCATCCAGGAAAGGCCGGTTGGCCGTTACGGTTGCATGAAATTTTGAATTGATACGGTCGAGCAGGTTTTTGCGAAGATCATCATACTTGCCGGCACGAAGGTCAGACAGGTGTTGGTTCTTTTCAGTGCTCAGGGTAGCATACACTTCATGGATGACAACACCAGCCTTTTCAAAGTATGGCTTCATGTCCATGTACTCAAGCATGGTACCGATGGACCCGACCGTGTCCAGATCAGAGGAACAGATAATTTTTGAAGCTCCGGAAATGATCCAGTAGGCGGCGCTGGCTGCCATGCCTTCAACGAAAGCCACAACCGGCTTGGAGCAGTTGGTAACTGCCTCCGAAAGGATGTCGGTGTAGGAAGTTGTCCCACCGGGAGAACTGACCACCAGCAGGATCGATTTGATGTTCGGGTTGGCATCTGCAGATTTGATATCCTTTGTCATCGAAGCGGAACCGCGGGGACCGCATTCCACATCATCTTTCATGATGATCCCACGAATAGGTATCACGGCAATGGATCCCTGGGAGATATTTTTTGAATTCAAGGGTTCGGAAGGAACCTGAGAATTACTTGAACCGCTAACCACAAATGGCCGGTTAAGTTCCCGGGCTTTTGAATAATCTTCAGAACTGATACGATCTCCCCGAAGCAGTGAAACCAGGGCGGCTCCGTAAACGTCAGGATTATCTGCGTGAAGGAGCCAGCTGGAGGAAAGTATTTCGAATAGAAAAGGGGTCATCGTATCCTGGTAAAGTTTACACCACTAATGAGGATACAATATTAAATGGTGTAATCCCTTTGATAAAGGACTGAATAGAGGCTATTCAGGCGGATCGAGCGGGAAACCGGCGATAGCCGAATAGGATGCCGGATGGTCAAATTCCCCGATGAAAACAACCTCCCAGCCATTGTAGCCTTCGATGTTAGCGGGTTTGAGAAGCTTCCCGGACTTTTTCATCGGACTTTGTGGCGTTCCAAAGTACCTGGATACCCCGTTTTTATCAATGGCATTGATGATCAGGTGACGGTTATTGAGGTTCCTGAGCACCAGCTCAACATCTGGCCGGTCTTTGGGAATCAGCATTTTCAGCTGATACACGTATTTGGTCCCGGCAGCGGTGGCTTCTTCTTTCCCCTCGATCTGAATTGATTCAGGTGAGCCATAAAGATAGTTCCAGCTTTTGCCCGTCTTGAGCGTGAGTGATCCGGTGAGTGAAAAAATGCTGATGTTGAAAGCGGAGATATCTTCCTTGAAAATATACTGGACGGGGTGCATCCCTCCGATATTTCCGCCGGTGTGTCGTAAAATTGTCATGGAGTAAGAATTATCTGAGAAAAAATAGTTGTCCGATCATCATCGTTTCACCGGGAACAATTCCGCATTTAATGCTCTTTTTTCTGCTCCGGTAATAAGCCTTGGAAATCATATCATAAGTAACATCGTCATATTTGATGTTCATATCTGAGCAAAACTGGTAAATTGTTCTTTTGATACTGCCCTTCTGTGTATGGGTTTCCCGTTGGTAACGCACTTTATCATCTGCAAAAAAGCGAAAATGTAACCTGAAATGATGTTCAACGATTTTCTGGATATTGACCTGGTTCTTTTCAGATATCCAAACCGTATTGCACCGTGTTTCAATAACATCATTATAAATCGGCAGGATGAAAGTAAAAAGATTGCAATCGTTGCCGGCAAACAAAGGATGATGGTCAACAGGCCGGTAAGAGAGGAAAGGGGTTATCAGTTTTCCCAGGTACGACCTTGAATTTGCCGTTAATATTTTTTCCGGGTCGGCATCTCCTTCAACCAGCATGATATACCGGATATAGTCCTGGAGTTGCGGTTTAAGGCGTATTGTCAGTTTTGTTGGTTCCATTGGCTTTAGCATATCTGCGAAAGTAGTTTAGAGATTGGCATTGATAAAGGCCGGGAACGGAGCCGGGCAAAGCAGTGGAGTTTACTACCTGCTTTCCCGGATTCCGGCCGGTGTTACGAATTAAATTAATAGACTTTTTCCTTTTCCGGTATCATATCGAAACCATCTTTTATTCACCTTGAAATTTTCCAATTTTGTACGAAAAGGCATTTCCCTCATTTTTGCTTGTTTTTGATGTTTTTGATGAAAAAAAAAAAAAAACACTTTCCCAAAAGCAAAAACACGTTCCTACGTCCCCCGCCTCCCTACAAGCTCCTACACTTCCCTACACTTCCCCCACCTTTTTTCCCCCTTAATAATATAAAAATCAATAATATATAAAACTGCAGGGAACGGGGGAAGGAAAATCCGGATTTTGATCAAAAAACAGGAAATTTATTTTTTTGTAACTATTCACCCCCTGTTTTTTAAATCCAAGGGTTATTAACAATTTTCAGGCTTGTTGTCCTGTTTTTATTCGCCATCTAGACGATATCAACCGTATTTTGTTGATTGATTGTTTGTAAGATAGTTG
>CAIQUS010000071.1 GCA_903875045.1 uncultured Bacteroidales bacterium | reverse complement strand
TTTCAAAAGTTTTCATGACTGAGATTTTTAGGGTTAAATTATGTGCATGAATATTAAATCTCATGGAGGGGAAGTCAAGGAGGAATTGGAATACCGCAATAAAATGAGGATATGCCGAGAAAATCCTTTACTTTCCTGTTTTCGGAATGAGATTATTCCTTTGCATAGAAATTTCACTCTTTTCATCTCAATCATGCAAACATGTAGAAAAACACATCGGGACAGCACTGTCGCTAAATTAATCGGGAAAGGTAGTGGAAAAATGGAGGGGAAAGGAACTCTGGCAATTGGTGGGGATTGTCAATTTTGTATGGGGTAATATAAAGCAGATTTTGGTTGGATTAACATGTGAATGGGTTGAAACGCTGGAATCCCAAGACTTGGATGAATCTCCAATGAAATCATGTAAACTGAACGGCAACAATAAAAAGGTGAAATTGCCAAGAGAATTATTACCTGGAAGGAAGTTGATTCATGTCAACCTGAGCAAAAGAGCTTTGATATAAGGAGATGGTAACGTTTGGTGGTATAAAATCGTTGGGGATTGCGGGCTACTATCCTGTCCAGTTACACTGAACTTGATGCGGGGCAGAACACTTGAATAACCACTTAGGGTCTGCTGAGAAACTTGCGCCGCCCATCTTGGTTTAACTTATTGAGATTGCCATATCTCAGGCCTCAAAATAATTTGGCAACATTTATCGTAAGCAAATTGGTTGAATACCTTTTCTGGCAACCATGCTGAAAAATTATCGACCATCTTGTCAACAAGGCATGGGATGCTCACCCCGACCAATTTGACCAGGTTGTGCACCAAAATGATGCAGGCAATCCACGTTTCACTTGTTCCTTGTAGCCTGGCTTTGATGCGGTCTAAACTGTATCCTGTTTTAGCCTGCCCGAACTTACCTTCGATCGGATTGCGCTCACCCGGACTTAAGTGATCTTTCGCGCGGGTAAAACCCGAACATCCTGCGGTATTTCTCCACATATTCCATCATGTGGTTCCCTTCATTAAACGCATCCGAACTAAGTTCGTCAAGAAAGGAAATGCCATCTATCACTGAAACATGGATTTTAGCCCCAAACTCTACCTTTGCCTGGCTTTTTCCCCGAACAATGGGGCGCACATGGGGCTGGTGGATACTCACAATATGATCATCAATACGGTGCTCACGGGATTTGAACATCTCCCGCTGCTGGTAATAAAGTGTACTGATCACAAAAAGATACTTGTGATATTTTGGTTTCAAGGGGATCGTTTGATAAGCCTCCAATAATTGGTCTATTGAAGCAAGGTTACGCTTGAGGTATCCCAACTACCCACCCAGTGCTCTGCGGATAGCCTTGCGGGATTTGTTCTTCTTTTGGACTCTATTCAGATAGCGTTTGCGAGCAATCTTACGGTAGGTCCTGGGTTTATCCTTATGCAAAACTGGGTTGTGGAGCTGATCGATCAAAGTCTCCGACATCTCCCGTGCTTCCGAAAGCAAATTCAGGTCGGTTGGATAGGCAATGTCTTGCGGACAAGCAGTAGCATCAAAAATTACCCTACCCTTGTTTTCTGGAGGCTCGTCATCTTTTTCGTTGGCAGTTTCCTGTTCAGATGGAGGTGGCGTCATTTTTTTAACGCTTCTACATGCGTTTTTAATGCCATGATCCTTTCGTTGATCGCGTTTACGTTCTCCATTCCTAAACGTTTGCGGAATTCAACAAACAATGAGGCATCGAATGGCGGTTCATTGGTGAAACTGGAATAACCAAGAAAGTACTGCATGTAAATGTTCTCAGACATCTGGTCAACTGCCTCGCGTTCGACAAGGTTACACAGATGTTTTATGATCAGCGAGCCTATGACTACGCGTGGGCTTAAAGCGGGACGACTTGTGCTGCTAATACCCACATGTTTTAGATACAAGCTGCAGACTTCATCCTAGGGGATCAGGGGTGCCAGAACAACCCAGCGGTTTCTCTGGATTGAGTGTCTGATCATATGGGGTATGGAAACCATCCAACAAAAGCTGGGTCGGGCTAACATATTTTGGCGTTGGTGCACGCTTTTTGAGGGCTTTTTTCATATATCCTTGCACTTATAAGACCAAATATCGGCATAAATATCTTACGCTCAGCTAGCAAGGGGTTTTTAAGCAGCCCCTAGTTAAGGCCCAGATAATCATTATCATAGGTTAATTCTTCACTAAAAACTTAAGATTTATGAAAACCTCGATCAAAAGTAATGCATTTATCTCAAAGTTCCAAACCCTTTTGAGTTTGAATACATCAGCAATAAAATGTTTTGTTTCAACCTCTAACCTTGAAATTAACACGTATTGTATTAGATAACTTTTCACCAAACCTCTTGACTTACCCATGTTTTATCAAAGTCAAGCCTGATGACAATTTCCCGTAAAGGGTACAGTCGAATAAAACCTCAATGGTCATTCTGGATTTGTAGGTTTCTCTGTGGCTGGTTTGCGTTGAAAAGGGCGATGGCACCAAACGAGTTTTTTCGTTTGTGGTAATCCTTCAGTGAATAGTTTTCCGGATGGGTGTCGATACGGGTACTTTTCCTGTTTTAGCTTCAAAGAATCATCAAGATGGGACAAATGACGAAAGATGACCCTGCTAGGCGTCTTTCTGATACCAGATTATGTGCTTTTCATGTTCAAAACAACAATCCCCCTCTATGAAGGAGTTATCCTCCAGCATGGCATAATCAATGCTGGAACCGCAGTGGGAGAATGAATCGAAGTTGCTATTTTTGAAGCAGTTCAATATTTTTTTAGAATAAAACACTTTGTCAGCGACGATGACGACATCGTTCAGTCCCGCCTCCAGGATCCAGTTCTTAAATGCTCGAACCTCACGGATATTACCTAGTAAAAGCTTGTAATACACCGGAAGTCGTTTGTGATTCTACTACTTGATTTCACCCAGTGCATTAGACCTGGATATGGGATGTCGATATTGTAAATTTTGAATATTTCCATCTTTAACTTCTACTATTTTAGAAACTCCTAGATCTATATCAGTAATACTAACTGCATATGGTATTACTTTTACAGTATAATTACCAGGTTCTAAAACAAATAAATGGGTCTTCCATCCTTTTTCAGAAATTTTTTTTTTGGTTGTTTCGCAAATAACCTCAACACTAACAGAGGTCATTAAGTGTGCCAAATTGATTGGGATTCTGGATAATTTAATTCTAATACCTGAATTCATTGTGTATTTTTTTTATTAGCCTACTTCTGTTTTTAGGTCTCTTCGGCATATTCCGACCATTATGAATAATTCAAATCTTTCAGAACTCTACGTGAGCCGCTCGATTCATACGGCAATATTCAGGTTCAATCACAAATGTATAAGGACATTATGAATACAGCAATTCCCAATGGTTAAAAAGCTATTACCGCCAAGTCCAGTCATCCCACTATAATACAGGGCATTACCAAATTTTGTCTTGTCAAAGATAGCTAAAAACAGG
>CAIQUS010000070.1 GCA_903875045.1 uncultured Bacteroidales bacterium | reverse complement strand
TCGCCAATTTTGCTGATGGCTTCCTTCAGATTTCACCTCACGGTGAACACCCTTGCCATTCGCTAACACTTCCTATCAACTCGGTGTGTACAGGGACTTGCACCCTGCCAGTCAAAGAACTATGCCCGACATACAAAAAACAGCGTGGCCAGATTGCCTACGCTGTTTCTGAGGCCCGACCAAGAGCCCGTCATACAACAAAAAGCAACGACCACGCTTTCACGTGGCGTCTTGCCTTTTCCGTATGACTTGAAATTTTGGTCGGTTTCAGTAACAGAATTCAGCTAAACGCAATATTTTACAAGGTCAAGGTTATATCATAAGGTTTTCAATTAGTTGAAATACAATTTATTTTTCTTTCTCAATGATACTTTCAATCTGAGATTTATTTTCCGGAAGATAATTCACTGCAATGTCCCAGATAATTTCATAATCAATTCCGAAATATTCATGAGAAACTTTGTTCCTTAACAGATACATTTCAGACCAAGGTACAAACGGATACTTCTCTTTGATTTCAGTTGAAATATTCCTGGCTGCTTCACCAATAATTTCAAAATTCCGAATGACTGCATCAACGGTTTTATAATCCTTTTTGAAATCTAAAAACGAAAGTTCTTCGATATATTCCGATATGCGTATCATAGCAAGCAAAATATCATCTAAATACATTCCGTATGACCGTCCTTCTTTTTTCAAGCTAAATGTAATTGACTTGTTTCAGAATGCTTTCTTTGATGGATTCTTTCAGGGAATTTTTGGTGACAATATCTATCTTCCGGTTGAATATTTTTTCAAGATACAACTCCAGGGATAAGTATTTCCATCCTATCGGCCTTTCCAGTTCTACGATAATGTCAATATCACTGTTTTCATGATAAGTTCCATCAGAAAAGGAACCAAACAATCCAATTTTGCTTACGGCAAAATCTTTGTTCAGGACAGGTTTTAACTCTGTAAGCTTTAGCAGTATTTCGCTTTTTGTGATCATATTTCGGAAACCTTGGAATTATTACAGGTGCAGAAAATGATTTGACCCCTTACACCAAAAGCAAAAATAACCAATAATTCAACATATCAATGACGAGGGCTAAAATATTCCATGATTTTTCAAATTTTTCAGTCCTGATGCCACCAAAGATATTAGTTGTATTTCGAAATTTTGAGGAAAAAGCAATTGAATGAGGGCGTTACGATTTAATATACAATGAAAACTAAAAAGAAATTCTACTGTGTTAAAAATGATGCGGGAGATTCGTGAGATCATCAATGCCGAGATTTCAGAAATGACACCTGAGCAAATCATTAAATACATACAAAATGGACGCAAAGACTACGAAAATTTAGTACACAAGCGGTCATGAAACAATTTCACGATTATGTTGTAAATATTCTTTCAGCCAATGACTTAACGAATATCGACCCGGAATAAAAGGATATCGTAATGGAACTTGCTGCTTAATTCAATTATGGTAAATTGCGTGAAAGTTCTCAGGTATTTCACCCTTTCAGGGTTAATGGATTGTCTTACAAACTGTTTCTATAATATTATCAGCCCTTCGGGCTTTTCATTCTACGAATGTCTTGCCCGCTTCCTCAAAATCCCGAAAAAAAAACATGATTTTAGATATCGCCCTTTCAGGGCTCCAGGCAAAACTATAGCATGGTTTCCGTGGGCTGCACCCACGGTTAATAATCTTGCGCGCTTTCAGCGCTGGCACTACTCTATCAATTACATTGACAATTGTTACCATCAACTTGTAGGATTACGCTCAATCATAATAACTTATTATCATTTTGCATATCCACTAATTTTCAAATCATCCCATCACCACATTACCACATCATCACATTATCACATCATCACATTATTTTTGATAATATAATCCTCAATAGTCAGGAAGCCTGGATAAAAAAATGTGGCTAAAGCCGGAAAATTTGAATCATTATATAAACAGTTGGCTAAAGCCAACTGCAATAGATGCTACCGTCGGTTAATCTATTGCAGTCAGCTTTAGCTGACTGTTACAAGGGATAGGCAATATAAACCGGGGCTTTAGCCCCATTAAATATCGAAAACGATTATTCATGATCTAATCATCACATTATCACATCAGCAAATCAGCACATTATCACATCACCACATCATCACATTTTTTTTTGTACTTTTGCCCCTTCTAAAAACCTACAACTATGAAAAAAATCAGCTTCGCCATTCTGGCAATTGTTTTTATGTTCAATCTTTCATCAATTTCTCAAACTAAAACCAAAGAAAAAGTGGTAAAATTCACAATTCACACCGACTATGGTGACATGACAGGCATCCTGTACAATGAAACCCCGCAGCACCGCGATAATTTTGTAAAACTTGTCAATTCAGGCTACTATGACGGTACTTTGTTTCACCGTGTTATCAGCGGATTTATGATCCAGGGCGGCGACCCCGATTCGAAAACAGCCAAACCAGGTCAACAATTGGGCATGGGCGGCCCCGGTTATACGATTCCTGCCGAAATGAACCCAAAAATCACTCATAAAAGAGGTGCACTTGCCGCAGCAAGAACAGGTGGCCCGTCAAATCCTCTGAAAGCTTCATCAGGTTCACAGTTTTACATCGTACACCCTGAAACAGGAGCACACTTTTTAGATAACGATTACACTGTCTTTGGTGAAATTACCGATGGATTGACTGTGATAGATAAAATTGCTGCCGTTGAAAAAGGGCCTTCAGATCGTCCGGCGAAGGATGTGAAGATGACGATTAAGATTGTGGAGTAATAAACGATTTACGATTTAAGATTTAACGATTTACGATTTACGAAATCGAAAGCAGATGTTGGATAGAATTGATCAGTTAAGGGCCGAAATTGATTCCTTAAAAGCTGTTAGTTTTGAGGAGGTTGAGTTGCTTCGTTTGAAATATCTCAGCAAAAAGGGATTGGTTTCGGTGTTGTTCGATGATTTCAAAAGTGTGCCGGCTGAGATGAAGCGTGAAGTCGGGCAACGGTTGAATGATCTGAAAACGAAAGCCCAGGAACGGTTGGAGGAGCTGAAATCCGGTTTTAGTTCTGTAGAAACCGAACTGTCGGCAAAGCCCGATCTTACCAGGCCTTCCGGCAACAATCAACCCGGATCGCGGCATCCTTTATCCATCGTCAGGAACCAGATCATCGACATCTTTGGCAGAATTGGTTTTACCGTTGCAGACGGACCGGAGATTGAAGATGACTGGCACAATTTTTCCGCACTCAATTTCACAGCCGATCACCCGGCAAGGGATATGCAGGATACCTTTTTCATCGCTACCAATCCCGATATCCTGCTGCGTACACACACATCCTCGGTTCAGATCCGCACCATGGAAACCACCAAACCGCCCCTCAGGATGATTTTTCCGGGGCGGGTGTTCAGGAATGAAGCCATTTCTGCCCGGGCCCATTGCATTTTTCACCAGGTTGAAGGGCTTTACATCGACAAGCATGTATCCTTTGCCGATCTGAAGCAAACCTTGATGTACTTTGCCAAAGAGATGTTCGGAGAAAACACAAAAATAAGGCTCCGGCCATCCTATTTCCCTTTCACTGAGCCTTCGGGCGAAATGGATGTGAGCTGCCTGATCTGTGGCGGTGTCGGGTGCAATATCTGCAAACACACCGGCTGGGTTGAAATTCTCGGTTGCGGTATGGTTGACCCGAATGCCCTTGAAAATTGCGGCATCGACAGCCAGACTTACACCGGTTTTGCGTTCGGCATGGGCATTGAACGAATCACCATGTTAAAATACCAGATCAAAGACCTGCGATTGTTTTTTGAAAATGACGTGAGGTTTTTGAATCAATTTACAGGAGCGTTTTAACGGGGTAGAGACGCCATTAATGGCGTCTCTACATCAAAAATTCATGGCGTCTCTACATTAAAATTTGTTCCTCCTGAACAATTTCACCAGCAGCCAGAACCCAAACAATCCTGCAATGCAGAATACGATGGCGCCAATCCACCGGGTTTGTTCCCACTGTGAAATGATCGATGCCCCTATGATCAGGGCGGCCACGACAATGGCGATGGAAACACGTGTGCTTGAGATGTCGATGTGTTCAGTCAGGGGTTCCAATCCCCTGACTTCTATCTGTGTTTTAAACCGCCCCTCCTTGATTTTATAGATAATTTCGTTCAGGTCGGACGGCAATTCCTTCAACAGCTTATAATACTCCGTCAACGAATCGAAAACCTCTTTGGCCACTTGTTTCGGGCTGTACTGTTTGGCAATAAGTTCAATGGCATACGGTTGCATTTCGTGGGCAAAATCGATTCCTGGATACAGTACCACCGCAACACGTTCAATGGCCATCAGGGATTTGACCAGGAGGTAAATACCCGCCGGGATCCGTAAACCATAATGAATGAGTATATCCACTGATTCATTCATGACTTTTCCGAAATCCATCTCTTCGATGCTGAGGTATTTATAATGGGCCAGCATATCGCCTATCTGAAATTCAAGCTCCTTGAACCGTGCGAAATTGCGTTTTCCCGAAACCATCAACAGCGCCTCAGCCATGGCATGGGCATCGCGATCGAGGTATCCCAGCACATATTTTCCAAGAAACTGAAGATGTTCAGGGCGTAGCGATCCCATCATCCCGAAGTCGATGAAGGATATCACACCACCTTCCATGACGAATATATTCCCAGGATGGGGATCTGCATGAAAAAATCCATGGGTGAAAATCTGGTCGAAAACGAGCCGCATCGACTTACGTGCCAACATCTTCGGGTCATACCCTGATTTCAGCAGATTTTCCAGATCGCTGACCTTGACACCCCTGATAAACTCTTCGATCAAAATCCTCCGGGTGGTATACTGGGCATAAACTTTTGGGACTTTGATATCAGGATCGTTTTTAAAGTAATGGTTGAACCTGACGATGCTTGCAGCCTCATGATGGAAATCGAGTTCCTTTCTGATGGTTTTTCCAAATTCCTTTACCACCCCGATCAGGTTAATTGCCTCCATTTCCGGGTTGTTCCGTTGCATGCGCCCGGCAAAGAAATTCATCAGGTTCAGATCGAGCTCAATCTTTTTATCGATTCCCGGGCGTTGGATTTTAATACATACCTCTTCCCCGTTGAGCAGCACAGCCCGGTAGGTTTGGGCAATGGAAGCAGACCCAAGCCTGCACGTATCAAATTCACGGAACATCTCACCTACAGGCCTGCCCAACTCCTTTTCAATTTCCTGAATGGCCAGTGTATCCGGCATGGGCTGCGCCTCATCCTGAAGCTTTGTCAATTCTACCCGTAACTCTTCGGGGACGATATCCGGCCGATCGGCAAGAATCTGACCGAATTTGATAAAAGTTGGCCCCAGCTCTTCCACGGCCATGCGGATCCGCTCCCACTGGTTGTACTTCTCAATACGGGCCAACCGCTTTTTCGAAATAAAAAATTTGCCAAGCCCTGAACTTGTAACCCATTCGCTGAGGCCGTATTTGACACCAATGCCAATGATCTCACGCGCCCGGCCAAGCTCATGGACAGCCAATCCGATTTTTGTAATTCTCACGTTACCAAGTATAAATGCCGGAATTGCGGAATTTGTTTACTTTTTCTCCTTTGATGCAGGGGCTTTTGCAGCTTTGGGAACAGGGTTGGCTTTCACCGGAGCTTTTTTTGCTGACTCAAGTTTTTTTATTCTGTCTTCCAGTTTTTTAAGTTCATCCTGCGTGGGGATGTTCATCTTTTTCAAGGTATTTTTAACAAGTTCCTGCAGATCGTCCTCCACATTTTTCTTTGCAGCCTCAGATTTTTGGACAAGGTAATCATACAGTTTTTTTGCTTCTTCTTTGGTGAGTTTGTTCTCCTTGGCCAGGTCTTTTGCAGACTGGGCAAGCTTTTCGGCATTCATAAAAGCAAAATCAAGACCTTTGTCAATTGATTTTTTTAATTCTTCGAACATGGCAGTATCTCCTATTTTTTAATTGGTGAATATTTGATTTTCTCCTCCTTCAGGATATTCATCAGATGGAGTTCTAGATCGGTAAGCATTGATTCATAGTTTTTTATAGTTTGAAAACGAACCTCAAAAGCTGTAAGGACCAATTGGATCCCTTTTACCTTATCAAGTAAATGGTCTTTCTGGGCTTTTTTAAATGGCCCTTCCACCAGCAAAAGGAAATCGGTTTGCTTAAGCTCCGGCAATAAAATAGACTCCTGTCCACGGTTGCCGAGCAGATAATAGGAATTAAAGCTATCTTCATCGTGAAAAAAGGAAAACGAGCAGCCATTGAAGTCATCCTTTTTTACAAACTCAAGCCCAAGGGTTTTATGCAAATGGTACGAAAGTTGAAAATCCTTTATATGGGAGGATATCCCAATCAGCGTGAAGAGAATTGGTTCGGACCTGGTTTCAAGAAAAACTTTTTTGGCCATGACAAGGCGCTTTGTAATAATAAACAAAGATAACCATTCTCAGGTCAAAGGTCAATGGTTTCTCCATTTATTTTTTGCCATGATTTTTCAGCGGCATTCTGTTCGGCCCCTTTGATGGAATAGTCCTGGCCACGGGCAATGGCCTCCCCGTCGACCAGTAGTTCAACAATGTACTGCTTTTTATAACCTGAACCAACCTCCTCGACCACATGAAAGAGACTTTGCTTCTTTTCACGTTGTGCCCATTCGATGATCTTGCTTTTAAAATTCACATCCTGGTTTACCAGTTCGTCCATGTTGAAATAGCGATTGATGATCCGGTCAACAATGATTTTACGTGTAAAATCGTACCCTTTATCAAGGTACATGGCTCCGATCAGCGCTTCAAAGGCATCACCCTTGCAAGCTCTGAATGCAGCATTTGACCCGCTGTCAAGCTGAATGAACTGATCGATCCCCATTTTTTGGGAGAGTTTATTCAGCATCGCCCTGCTTACGATTTTCGATCGCATTTCGGTGAGAAAACCCTCATCTTTGGTTGGGAATGTTTTAAAAAGATACTCGGCGGCAACAGCATCAAGAATGGCATCGCCAAGAAATTCGAGGCGTTCATTGTTTATTTTGATCCCGTTATTGGTTTCCTGCGTAGCCGATTTATGGAGAAAGGCAAGATGGTATAAAAAAATATTCCCGGGTCTGTACCCGAGAATACTTTTAATGGCCTGTTTAAGCTCTTTATCGGATGAAAATTCGGCACCAGCCGACCTGTACGGTCTGAACCTCAAAGCAAATTATCCCTTATACTTTGTGAAGATCACAGTGGCATTGTGCCCGCCAAAACCAAAGGTGTTGCTCAGTGCATAATTCACAACCCGTGATTGCGCTTTGTTGAAGGTAAAATTCAACGGGGCAATTTCGGGATCATCAGTGAAATGGTTAATTGTTGGCGGGATAATATCGTGTTTAACGGCCAGCAGGGTGGCGATCGACTCAACAGCCCCGGCTGCGCCAAGCAGGTGGCCCGTCATCGACTTTGTAGAGTTGATGTTGACCTTGTATGCATGATCTCCGAACAACCCTACAATGGCTTTTGGTTCAGCGATATCGCCTGCAGGGGTGGAGGTACCGTGTGTATTGATATGATCAATCGCTTCCAATCCAATTCCTGCATCAGCCATTGCTGTTCGCATGGCTAAAATAGCACCCAGTCCCTCGGGATGGGGTGCGGTGATATGGTAAGCATCAGCGGATAAGCCTCCGCCAACGACTTCACCGTAAATCTTTGCACCACGTGCAACGGCATGTTCCAGTTCTTCGAAAATAAGTGCACCAGCACCTTCTCCCATCACGAAACCATCGCGGTCTTTATCAAAAGGCCGGGAGCCGGTAGCAGGATCATCATTTCTGGTGGAAAGAGCATGCATGGCATTGAACCCGCCTACGCCCACCATGGTGATGGCGGCTTCAGACCCGCCTGCCACAAAAACATCTGCCTTTCCAAGGCGGATATAGTTAAATGCATCCACGAGTGCATTTGCTGAAGATGCACAAGCCGAAACCGTTGCAAAATTGGGCCCATGGAAACCATACTTCATCGAGATATGGCCTGCCGTAATGTCGGATATCATCTTTGGGATGAAAAACGGATTAAAACGCGGAGTACCATCGCCAAGCGCAAATGCGGTTACTTCGGTAGCAAAGGTTTCAAGTCCGCCAATTCCGGAAGCCCAGATAACACCGACTCTGTCAAGGTTAAGGGTACCCATGTCAAATCCTGCATCCTCCACTGCCTGATCGGCACATACAATGCCGTATTGCGAACAGCGATCAAATTTTCGGACCTCCTTGCGGTCAAAAAAATTCTCTGCATTGAAATCCTTTAATTCGCAGGCAAACTTTGTTTTGAATTTGGAAACATCGAAACGGGTGATAGGCCCGGCGCCGCATACACCACTGATCAGGTTATTCCAGTATTCAGAAACGGAATTCCCGATTGGCGTAAGCGCACCAAGACCAGTTACTACAACTCGCCTTAATTCCACGTTTTACAATTTTAGGTTCATTGGTTAATGGATAACCCCGCTTATAGCGGGGTTAAATTTCATAAAAATTAATTCAGGAGAAACTTCCCAATGCATTCGCCGGTAGTGGCAAATTATTTGGTGTTGTTCTCAATGTAGGCAATGGCTTCTCCAACCGTGCTGATCTTTTCGGCCTGATCGTCAGGGATAGCAATGTCGAATTCCTTTTCGAATTCCATGATCAGTTCTACCGTGTCAAGGGAGTCTGCACCAAGATCATTGGTGAAGCTGGCTTCAATGGTAACTTCACTTTCATCAACACCAAGCTTATCTACGATGATAGCTTTTACTTTTGCTGCAATGTCGGACATGTTAATTTTTTTTTGGTTAAACGACTGCAAAGAAAAGAATATTCTTTCATCCCTCCAACATAATTTAAGAATTTTTAACAGTTTAAAAATTATCATCATTGATATTGTGATACTTAGCAAATTTTGTTAGGTTTCTCCTTTCAGGCAATTTTGTATTTTTGCGAAACCTTTAGGATTCCAATATGACGCGATTAGCGGTTTTTGCTTCTGGGAATGGCTCCAATGCCCAACGGATCATCGAATATTTTTCATCACATCCCTCTGTTACAGTGGACCTGGTGCTTTGCAACAAGCCCGATGCTTTTGTGATAACCCGCGCTGAACAACTGGGAGTAAGCATCAGAGTTTTTGACAAGGCTACTTTTTATGGTACCAGTGAAATTCCGGACTTTCTCATAGAAAACCGCATCAACTATCTGATTCTGGCAGGTTTTCTATGGCTTATCCCGGAAAACCTGCTATCCGCTTATCCCGGGAGGATTATTAACATTCACCCTGCCCTTCTTCCGAAGTATGGCGGCAAAGGCATGTATGGCATGAAGGTCCATGAAGCGGTGATTGCTGCCCGCGAGCCTGAATCTGGTATTACAATACATTTCGTTGATGAAAATTATGATGAAGGAAGGATCATTTTTCAGGCGAAATGCCAGGTAGATGCCGGAGAAACACCTGAAAGCCTTGCGGAAAAGATTCATGCACTGGAATACAGTTATTTTGCGGGGGTGGTTGAGGGAATTGTGACGGGTGACTGAAAACCGTTCTTTCTTTTCTTCCAGATGGTGATGGCCGTTGCACAAATTTTATCGGTGCCCTTTAACTTTATTGTATGAATAAACTCATTAGAAACTTTATCAGGTGTTGTCAACATGATAATTTCCTGCCTGCCATGAATTTCAGATATAAATCTCCCGTCAATAAAAGATAAATAGTTACGGTCTACCACATCTTCAGGAACTGAATCAAGCAACCAGAGTAAATATCTGAGATTATTGGCATGTTGGTAAATATCAATCTCCGATTGTCTGACCCTGATCTCGTTCACATACTCAGCTGAACTGATGGTATCAATTACGTTGTCAAGGCTATATTTCATTGCCTTCTCAGGGGAAAAAGACCATTTGACTTTTATATCATCAAAAATGCGGGCTGGTCTTCGTCTGTTAATATCAAAAAACATCCACAGTCCTCTTGACCTGCCGATAATCCTGCCTTGCTCATCGCAAATAATGTTTTCGCGGAATCCTTTTACGTTAGTATATCCTGACAACCAGGTTTTGATCACAATTTTCTCTTTGTAATTCGGATAGCGTTTCATTTTCATCACCCCAGATACCAAAACCCAACCGATATTTTGTTTTAGCAAATCATACAGACCATAGTTTATTGATTGGCAATGCTCCGCAGCAGCCTCTTCCAGCAATGCCAGCATGATGGCAGGAGAGGCTTCTCCGTACTTATTCATTTCATAATGACGGAGTTGATAGTGTACATCAAAAGTGTTTTTCAAATTTGCAGTTTTTCATTGAAATGTCTGATAAATGGCTCCGCTCAACCCGTTTAGTACCCGGTAAATTTGCAGCAAATATACCGTGGTTGCAACTTCTTTCCAAGTTTCTTTCCATTCATTAAATATCTCTTTGATGAAATAATTCACCTTTCATTTCTGCTGTTTCAACCCCTGATTGTTCTGCTTCACTTCCAATACCCCGGATGAGAAAAAAGAACAGCATAGTTTTGCCTTTTCAACAATGTAAATAAAACCGATCATGATTAAATGCGATTGAGTGAAATGATTAATTTCGCTCAATCATATTGCTATTCATACGATGGCAATCGATCAATTTAAATGAGGTGCTTTTTGATGGTAGAATCACTTAATCTTAAAGATGCGACTGGTTGGCGTTATTCAGCATGGGCAGCCTTGCTGATCAGCATCATGGCCAATCTCCCGGTCATCGACATGGTTTTCCATCGGGTAGATAAGATGGAAACAGCCCCCCGTGTGCAGGTTCACCACCTCCCTGAATTTGCCGCTCCAGGCCTTTTGCTACAATTGCTTTTTACCTTTCTTTTTAGTTATTTCCTGATTCGCTATCTGAGGAACCACCAATGGAATTCAGGGATGAACAAGGATTTTCAATGGACCCTGTTGGTGAAGGTTTCCGGCCAGTTTGCCATTTATTTTTTCCTGATGTCGGGACTGATTCTTTTCACCATCCATGAGGTTTCCTGGATTATCAGTTCGGTGACTACACGCGGATTACTGGTGGTCATTTCATCAGTATTCCTCACAAATTATATGAAAATTCAGTCGAACCGGGAAAAGATCTTTCGTGAAAACGAGTTGCTGAAAGAATCGAACCTGCAGAATCAGATCGAAGTCCTGCGTAACCAGTTAAATCCACATTTCTTTTTCAATACCCTGAATACACTCAGTTACCTGATCAGTCAGGACCAGGCAAAGAGCCAGTTGTACCTGAATAAACTCTCCTATGTATTAAGATCGTCAATCGAACTCCAGCAAAGCGATCTTATCATGCTTACTGAAGAGATTAAACTGGCAGAGGCATATTTTCACCTTCTTTCGATCCGCTTTGGCGGCAACGTGTTGCTCGTCATAAATGTTGAAGATGCCGGGCATTACAGGGTGCCGCCGATGACCCTCCAGATGCTGATCGAGAATGCCATTAAACACAATGTCATTTCCACCGGCCAGCCATTGACAATAGAGATTACGCTTGACAAACAAAACAAGTCTCTTACGGTCAGCAACAATCTTCAGCCAAAAGTAGATGCGCATAGCGCCGGGATCGGACTGAAAAATCTCGATGAACGTTTCAGAATGCTTGCCGGCCGGAGTCCGGAAATTTTCAGCAAGGATGGCCATTTTATTGTTGCAATACCGTTAATTCCTGCCTGATGTCGAAATGCCTGATCATTGAAGATGAATTTGCCGCATCAAGTCACCTGGCTGCTTTGCTGAGGAAAGTACAGCCGGATATTGAAGTCCTGGCCATTGTGGAAAGCATAAAGGATGGTATTCTTTGGTTCAAGGCACATCCTGAGCCGGATCTGATTTTTTCTGATATTCAGATTGCCGACGGCCTCTCGTTTTCAATTTTTGATATTGTCAGGCCCCGGTCGCCCATCATTTTCACCACGGCCTACGATGAATATGCGATTAAAGCATTCAAGCTGAACAGCATTGATTACATGCTCAAACCCATTGACGAGGAATCGATCAGATTCAGCCTGAAAAAATTCAGAGAGAACAGCAGTTGTTAACCGGTACAAAGATCACTGAATTGATGCAGGCTGTGCGCATGGATAAGCCAAACTTCAGGCTTAGTTTCCTGGTGAGATTCCAGGACCGGTTGATCCCGGTTTCAGCAGACGAGGTGATGGCAATCTATATCGACAATGGAATTGTTTACCTGTTGCTTCAAAACGGGAAACAATATCCTGTTGATATGAACCTGGATGATATACAGCAGCAACTCGATCCGATCCGGTTTTTCAGGGCAAACCGGCAATTCATCGTATCGCGCATGTCGATCCATGAGATGGCGGTGCACTTCAACGGACGGCTCCTCCTCAACCTTAAAGTCCATACCCCCGAAGCCATTTATATCAGCAAAGAACGTGTTTCCGCATTCAAACGGTGGTTTGAGGCTTTCAATTAATCAAAGATTTCGTGCAACACGGTTTCAGTGAATGTTTAAAAAATTGAAATAGTTGATTCTTCATTATTTCTCATCTGCCGGCAAACTAAAACCAAACGTACTTCCTTTCCCTTCTTCACTCTCCACCCAAATCTTCCCGCCGTGTTTTTCGATAAACTCTTTGCAGAGCAAAAGCCCAAGGCCGGTTCCTTTTTCGTTTTCAGTGCCGCGGGTAGTAAAACTGGTTTCGATTTTAAAAAGTTTACCGATGATTTCGGGGTTTATCCCAATGCCGCTATCGCTTACCAGAATATGAACATAATCATCACGAAACTCAGCAGATACTTTTACAAAGCCTTGTTTTGGCGTAAATTTTATGGCATTCGAAATCAGGTTTCTGATTACAGAACATAGCATGTTTTCGTCGGCTTTAAGGATGATATTTCGCTGGTTTTCATCAATCAGCGAAATATTTTTTTTACCGGCTGTTTCTTTCAATCTTTCAAACTCCGAGTTAACAATATCGTTAAATAAAACTGGTTTCGGCTCAAACGGAATTTTTCCTTGCTGCATTCTGGCCCAGTCGAGCAGGTTTATGAGCAACTCGAAAGTATGCTGTGCCGACGAATTGATGATGCCGGCATATTGTTCGATCGAATTGATGTCGAGGTCACGGGCTTCGTTTTTGAGCATTTCGCTAAAACCCAAAATGCTGTTGAATGGGCTTTTAAGGTCGTGGGCAATGATGGAAAAGAATTTGTCCTTGGTGGCGTTAAGTTCGTGGAGTTCTTCGCTTCTGTGTTTAATTTCTGCTTCAGCTTTCTTTTGCAGGGTGATATCCCAATTTGTTCCAATCATGCGCAAAGGTTTTCCTGTACTGCTTCGCAAAACAATTGCCAACGCCCTGATATCGTGAACCGAACCATCTGGCCAGAGAACTTTAAACTCGGTATCGAATTCTTTTTCACCGTTTAAGGCCAACTGAATTTTCGCTTCGGATTGTGCTTTTGACTCGGGGTGAACACCGGTAAGCCATGCTTCGTATGCGCCGCCAAACTGGCTTTTGGTAATTCCATAAAGTGAAAACATCTGGTCGTCCCACTCCAAAATATTATTTACAATATCGTAATCCCAAATGCCAACGCCACCAGCCCGTGTAGCCAGTACCAAACGTGTTGACGACGCTATCAGCTTTTCCTCCATTTGTTTGCGTTCGGTAATGTCTTGTCCCTGTGCAATAGTGGCAATAGGGGTTTTACCATCCGGCATAAATAGCGTTGCCGAATTCCACAGAAGGGTTCGTGCCGATTTATCGCGATGCTGAATTTCGATTTCCACGGTTTCCCAACGTTCACCGGTTTGTGTTTTTCTGATCTGGTTCATTGAGTTTTCGGCAAATGCTGGTGGAAAAAGTATCTCCAACGATTTGCCCAAAACTTCGGCCTCGGTGCGTCCCGTAATAAATTCGAAAGCATGATTAAACCGTGTAATCCTTAATTGCGGATCCCAAACGATGATGGGGCCGTTGGCGTAATTTATCAGATTTTCAAGGTAGGCGTTGGTTTCATGAAGCACTTGTTCAGCTAATTTGCGTTCGGTTATATCCTGAAAAAGGCCAAAAATCCGGCGATTCTCCAAATCCGGCTTTCCAATGGCTTTTACTGATCGCCGGTTACCTTTTGCGGTAATAATTTCCGAATCAATTTCATAAGGTTCGCCATATTCGATTGCTCGGTTTACAGCATTATTAACAACAGGGATGGATTCAGGGGTGTAAAAATTGTCCCGCTGATCAACGTTTGGCTTATAACTTAAATCAACTTCGTGAATATTGTACATCTCTTTGGTCCATTTAAGTTCCAGGGTATCAATGTCGAATTCCCATCCGCCGATTCTGCCTGCATTTTGTGAATCTTCGAGCAACTTTTTAGTTTTTTGATTTTCCATTTCTGCATGTATTCGTTCCGTTAGATCAAGTCCGAAAGCCCAGTTTTGTTTTCGTATTGTTTTATAACCCCACTGGATGTTCTTAAGGGAGCCATCCTTACAGGTAACAACAGTATCCATTGGCTCTATTTCAGAATGGTTTTCGACAGCAATGCTGATCCTTTTCTGCCATTCAGCAGCAACCTGATGGCGGTATTCCTCATCGGGGTATGCAAGTGGCCACCATTCTTTCACCGTCGGAACATCCTCCATTGTATAGCCAAACTTTTTAACAAATGTTTGGTTAACGTATTCGGCTTTTTGCTCGATTCCCGTCGACATATAAATTGCAAGCGGTGAAGTTTCGGCAATTGTCCTGAATTTTTCTTCGCTCTCGCGCAACGCTTCTTCAATTTTCTTTCGTTTGGTAATATCGCGCATTGCGGTAAACAAAGCTGGCTGTCCGTCAATTTGAATGACCCCAATTGAGATTTCGGCCCAAAAATCGGACCCGTCGAACCGGCGATGAACCCATTCGAACAAAATAAAGCCACTTTCGATAGCCTGGGCCATTCGGTTTGCGGCTGCTTTTTCTGATAATTCGCCGTTGGGTTGCATTTCAGGTGAAAGTGCATCCGGCGACCGTCCGATAATCTGATCCCTGGCGCCACACAATAAGTTTTCGGCTGCCTTGTTGCAGTCGTTATATTTGCCATTCAGGATGGTAAGATAGGCATCCGGCGAATTTTCGAAAAGGACACGGTGTTTTTCTTCACTCTCACGCAGGGCGCTCTCTGCCTTTCTGCGCTCGGTGTTATCGCGGGTTACACCAAGCAGTGTAACCGAACCTGTGTCGATAGCCCGAAGTGGGTGAACGATTACCTCGGTCCACAATGTAGATCCGTCTTTACAATAATATTCATTCTCGCCCCGAAAGCTTTCCAGAGGCATGCCAGATGTAAAAGCAGCATTTAATCTCTGCAGATATTCAATAACAATGGCTTGCGAATCAGGTGTGAGTATCATATCCAGCGGCTGTTTCATGGCCTCTTCAACTGTGAACCCGCGTAATTGCTCAACGGCCGGACTTATATAAGTAATTGTGCCATCGAGTTTCATGGTCCAAATGACATCTCTGGAATTTTCAGCCAGCAACCGATAACGTTCTTCGCGGATGCGCAACTGTATTTCGGTTTGTTTTTGTTCGGTGATATCAACCGATGCAATAAGACAAGTTTCCTGATTTTGAGTGATGAGGCCTTTTAATTGTACATAAACCGGATGGTTTTTATTCCCCAATAGCACCACCTCGCAGGTTTCTGTGGTTTTACTTTTAAAAACTTTTTCTAAAAAGAGATTAAACGTGGGCTTGGATTCATCAGAAACGAAAAAGTCAAAAAGGCTGTTTTCGAGCAGGCCGTGATCTTTGCCAAGCATTTCGGCACCGCATGGGTTTAACCTGATAATTTCACCAGCTTGTGAAAGTGTAAAATAAGCTGTTGGCGCAAAATCGTAAAAATCAATAGCTTCCTGTGCGCCGGATCTACCCCGTATTAGTTCTTCGTTTTGCTGTTCCAGTTCAATCTGATGAACCTTCAACTCATGGATCAGTTTCAGCATGTCGGCCTCTGTAGATGTAAGGTTTGCTTTTTCATGCTGCTCTTTCAAAAATGCTTCGGCCTTGTGGTGGAGCGCTGAAGTCTTTGATTGTGTGGGGTTTCTGTTTTCCATTTTTTCAGGTGTTTTGCAGCAATCGCAAAAATTCAGACTTTTTGATGGGTTTTGCTATATAATTGCTGCATCCGTAACGAATCCCATGCAATTTCTGAAAAATTCAAACATAAAAAATTATAACGATAAAAAATCCATGGTTATTCGGTTTTTTTCTGCATCATATCTTCATCTGCGAACGAAGAAAAAAGGTCCTGCCCGATATTTCAGAATCCCTCCGGGCGGTTTCATCTCCGTTTTTTTCCGTTTCACCCATTTTCATCCACTTGAATCGCCTGGTTCGTTGCAATTTTGCCTCAGTTTGAAACACTAAATAATCTATCACGATGAAAAACACAATCTCACTGATCATCCTGGTGCTTGCAGCGCTGACCGGATCCTGTCAAAGCCTCGTTCCTGCGTATTCCAACGTGGATTATGTTGGCAATGGCAACTCAAAACAAATGCTCGACCTATATATTCCCTCAGGGATTACTACACCAACCGCACTGATCATCCACATCCACGGGGGGGCATTCATGATGGGAAGCAAAGGAACCGGGGAGCAACCATCGTTTGTTACCTTTTATAACAACGGATACATCTGTGCTGATATTAATTACCGCCTGAGCGGCGATACCTTGTGGCCTGCACAGATTCATGATTGTAAGGCGGCTGTCAGATTTCTGAAAGTCCATGCGGCGGAGTATCATATCGACACCTGCAAAATAGGAGTCATTGGCGAATCTGCCGGCGGCAATTTGGTTGCCATGCTGGGAACAACCGGCGGAGTTGCTGAACTGGAAGGATTGCACCTTGGCAGTACCGCGGCAACCAGTCGTGTTCAGGCAGTGGTTGATCTTTTCGGCCCAATTAACTTTTTAACCATGGATGCCGAAGCATTGGCTCTTGGTTTTGTTATCAACACCAATTCGGCTACTTCACCCGAATCAAAGTTGATGGGAGCCCCTGTTCAAACCATCCCTGAATTGGTGACCAGGGCCAATCCGACAACCTATATTTCTGCGGATGATGCTGCTTTCTTTATTTCAGCAGGTGATATTGATCAAAACATTCCCTATACACAAGGTCAGAATCTATGCGCCTCAATGATACCAATCATCGGCAGCCCGAGGGTAAGCTTTGAGCTGATGGCAGGGCAGGGACATGGCGGATCATTCTGGCACAATACAACCCAGGATGCAAAATACCTGGCATTTTTTAATACATATCTCGACGGAAATTGCGGAACTGTAGGCACGATCAATGAACTTCCCTTTCAGCAGAATCTTAAAATTTACCCAAATCCTTTCGAACAGTACTTTACAATTCAACTGCCGCAGGATAAAGTATTTGATCTTCATATTACGGATATGACCGGAAGGATGTTGATGACGAAAAATGGTGTATCCGGAAATCAAACGCTCAATGGCAGCAGTTTTGACACCGGAAGCTATCTTGTGCAGGCAAGAGGTGAAAAAATGATCTTAACAGGCAAACTCATGAAGCAATAGTACCTCCTTTCTGTCAGTTTCCGATAGAACCGGACGCCATACCTTGATGCGAAAACGAGAGGTATCATTTAAAAACAAAAAACATGAAAAAAGTAATGATTGTAATGCTTGTCACGATGATGGCTGCATTGAGTTCCTGCAACAAGAACGATCAGGCTGTTCCTTCAAGCCAGGTTGCTGATGTTTCTTCCTTACCCGCGAAAGCGGTTTCTTATGCCGCGGATAACTATCCCGATGCCACCATTGACTACGTTTTACTGCAAACCAATGCGGTTGCCAGGTTCATTGCTGTATTGAACACAACCGAGGAGCTGGCATTCACAACGACGGGCGACTATCTGGGCGATGGTGAGCAATATCGAGGCGGACATCATGATGGAGATACCCTTCACGGTGATACGATCTATGGAGGCGGACATCATGGTGGCGGACATCACGGTGGCCATCATGGCAATGAAATTCCGGTTGACTCCCTCCCGGTGATGATTACAGATTATATTGCCGCCAACTATGCAGGTTATTCGGTGATGCATGCCGAATATGACACCCTGTGCCCCGAAGGGGCTGTGAAGGAGGTTATGACAGGCCTCAGTGGATCGGAGCCTGTGAAGCTGGTGTTCGATGGAAACGATGCTTTCCTGATGCAGGCAAGCCGGGTACGCTATTCAACTGTATCTCAGGCGGTGAAAGATTATATCACTGCAAATTATACCACGTACCAGGTGAGCAGCAAATCAGAGAAACTAACCCTGGCTGACAATTCCATCCAGTATTCTGTGTATATCCGGCTTGGCACCGACCGGAAAAAGGTACGAATTACGGATGCCGGGATCATGGTTTGTGTGCTGTAGTTATTTCCAATTTACTTAAAGAGCCCTGTCGGATAATTGCTTCCGGCAGGGTTTTTCTTGCATATCAAACATAACGAATAAATTTACGGTGCGAGTCCGTTGAACATGTCGGCGCAGCCATTGGTCGATGGTTTTACCGATGGCAGGATTAAGTCAGCGGCAAGTTAATTTCACGGGGAGCCCGACAAATTCGTTGCCATTTAACACTTAACACTTTACGCCTTTATCCTGCCGAAGGATGCAACTTCTCCGAAATCCGGAATTTAATAACCGATTGCCGGGTTATACCCAAACGGGCAGCTTCACGGTTGAGTTCCTGTACCATCCAGGCTGGAAAATCAACACTCACACGACGTTGTGTTAACCCGGGACGGGTAGCACTTTCAACGGTCAGAAAACCGGTAGCTATAAATCGAAAGAGCTGTTCATTTTTTTACCCATGTTTCTTTCAAATTATGATAGAAAATGGTGAATTGGTGAAATGGTGAAAATGCATTGCGTGGAGCCCATGGTTTCCGGTGAAGCATGTTGTCTGTAATAAGCTGATCGGATATGTATTTTGTAGTTGAATTTTATTTTACTTTACCGAAATAAACTACACACCACTATCCTATGAGAAAACCTTTTTCTTTTTTCTGGATTTTTTTGGGATTTTTTTTCGCCATCCCCTCTTTTTACACTTTCGGCCAGGTTGGCATCAATTCCAATCTAAGCGAACCGGATCCATCAGCAGGGCTGGATGTAAACTTCACTGACAAGGGAATCCTGTTTCCCCGATTATCACAAACTCAGATTGAAGCCATTATAAACCCTGCTAACGGATTGGTCGTATTTTGTACTACCAGCAATAAGTTTTTCTCCTATATTTCAAATGTCAACAAGTGGAAGGAAATAGCTTTTGGTTCTTCCGGTATTAATCCGGGCGGGGGCTGGTATTGTGATGATCCGATTACAATCAGCCACGTGGCTGCAAACGGTGTCGCTCCTGTTGATAAATCTGTAACGTATGGAACGGTTACAAATATTCCCGGAGAGCCCTCAAAGTGCTGGATAACGAGTAATTTGGGCTCTGACCATCAGGCTCTCGCTATTGACGATCCCACCGAAGCATCTGCAGGCTGGTACTGGTAGTTTAACCGAAAACAGGGATTCATGAATGATGGTATTTCCAGAACACCCGCTACGACGTGGATAACTTCCATCAATGAAAACCTTGACTGGCAGACTGACAACGACCCTTGTACCCTTGAACTTGGAGGAAGTTGGCGCATTCCAACTGTAACTGAATGGATAAATATCGATGCGATCGGAGGCTGGACAGACTGGTACGGACCATGGAGCTCAGGGTTGAAGTTGCACGCTGCCGGGTATCTGAATTATAGCACTGGTTCGCTGTTCGATCGTGGTATAAACGGTTACAATTGGAGCAGCCAACGATCAATCGAAACAAATGGCTGGAACCTGCACTACAACGGTAGCAGTAGCAGCATGTTCAGTTATAACAAGGGGTTCGGATTTTCCCTTCGTTGCATCCAATAATGGGGTAGTTTGATTTTTGTCCTTTTTGAATTATAAAAAAGTACCGTTCAGACCATCCAGGTTTTGAAAACCTGGATGGTCTTTTTGATACAAGGTTCCTACAGTAATTTTTTTCGCAGTTCAGCGGTTTCTTTTTCAAACCCTGGTTTTCCCAGCAACGCAAACATGTTTTTCTTGTATGCTTCCACCCCTGGCTGATCGAAAGGATTCACACCGAGCGCGTATCCGCTTAAAGCGCAGGAAAATTCAAAAAAGTAAATCAATTGACCAAGATAATACTCATTGATGGTTGGAATGGAAACCCGGATATTCGGAACACCACCGTCGACATGGGCCAGCATCGTGCCGAGTTCAGCCTGGCGGTTTACTTCGGACAACCTCATTCCGGAAAGGAAATTCAACCCATCAAGATTTTCAGGATCATCGGGAACAACAAGCTGGAAAGCAGGTTCCCCGACAGAAATGACCGTTTCGAACAGCATGCGCATTCCCTCCTGGATGTACTGTCCCATCGAGTGCAGATCGCTGGTAAATGTTACACCGGCCGGGAAGATCCCTTTGTTTTCTTTACCCTCGCTTTCGCCGTAAAGTTGTTTCCACCACTCAATCACGTAGAGCAGTCCGGGTTCAAAAGCGACCAGAATCTCTACAAACTTTCCGCTTCGGAGCAGAATGTTGCGTGCAGCCGCATAATGAGCGCATGGATTCTGCTCAAAATCAGATGATTTCAAAGCCACTTCCCGCATCTGAACTGCACCTTCCACCAGTTTGCGGATGTCAAACCCTGCCACAGCAATTGGCAACAATCCTACTGGTGTTAAAACCGAATAACGGCCACCAATATCATCAGGAATAACATAGCTTGAATACCCTTCGGCATCAGCCAGTTTTTTCAAAGCCCCGCGGGATGAATCGGTAATGGCGAAAATACGTTTCCGGGCCTCCTCTTTGCCATATTTCGCCTCGATATGTTTTCTGATCAGTCGGAATGCAATGGCAGGCTCGGTAGTTGTACCCGATTTTGAGATGACCGCCACCGCATATTCTTTATGATCAAGTAAATCGAGCAACTGTGCATGATAATCCTCGCTCAGGTTTTCGCCGGCAAATACTATGGACGGGTTTCCTGAACCCCCTGTCAGCGCATCAAATGGATTGGCAAGTGCTTCGATCACGGCTTTTGAACCAAGATAAGAGCCACCGATGCCGATGACCACAAACAGTTCGGCCATCTCCCTTATATGATCAGCATCGGCCTGTATGCGGGCCAAAAGGGCTGGCTCAAGTTGAACCGGAAGATCAACCCATCCCAAAAAATCATTGCCTTTGCCTGTCTGGCTGGTCAGCATCCTGTGGCAATTGTTTATCTCCACCTGCATGGCGGCCCATGCGGAATCGCCAGTGAAGGATTTAAGTTTGCTGATGTCGACTTTTAACTGTGTCATAGCGGGGGTTTTACCTCACCCCCCGACCCCCTCTCCCTTGGGAGAGGGGGGGGCGGCGGGGGTGAATAATATCTGTATTTTAATTGAACGAAAAAAAGTGTGTCCACTTGCCTTGAACACACTTTAAAAATCAATAAACAAAATTTAATTAACTGATTGGCATTTGTTATCTGCTGAACCTGCTGCCAAAAATATTTTTCTATGGTAAACTTGCGATGCAAAAATAGCACATTCACCACCCGGAAACTGTTAAGGAATATTAATATACGTTAAATATTGTTAAAATAACAAGAACCATTTTTCGATACCTTTGCATCCATGAACCGGCGCGTCATCATTTTTACGATTATTGCCATGACCATTGCCCTCATCGGCCTGATGGGCATTCAGATATATTGGATCCAAAGCGCTTCGGCCATCAAGGAGGCTAATTTTCGCCGCAGCGTGAATGAAGCCATGGTGAAAGTGGTACAAAAGGTTGAGCGGATGGAACGAACCAGGGCCTTGCTTTTAAACCAGGATGAGACCCTGCTTAACTTCAATCGTCATTTACCTTACGACAGCGTTTTAACCGTTGGGGAGATGGACTCCCTCATCGGGTTACAACTCAACATCCGCGGGGTAGATACCCGATATGAGTTTTGTATCTATAAGCCCGAACGTCAGGAATTTTTGATGGAACGTTCTTCAAATTACCGAAAGGACCTGATTGAAAAAGGAAACGCGTTTGTTTTGTTTCAGTCCGATATTTATACCAGCCCTGAATACCTGCTGATCTATTTCCCGAGGGAAAAACAGTTTCTGCTCACCGAATTATGGGGAATGCTGCTTATCTCCATCATCCTGATCATCGTCATCGTTTATTCATTCACGTACACCATTGCCACCATTTTTCGGCAAAAACGGCTTTCTGAAATAAAGAATGACTTTATCAACAATATGACTCATGAATTCAAAACGCCCATCTCTACCATTTCCCTGGCTTGTGAAGCACTGAGTGATAAAGATTTACGCAGTTCGGGAGATTTCCTGGACAGTTACCTTTCCATGATACAGGAGGAGAATAAACGACTTGCCGTGATGGCTGAAAAAATACTGCAAACGGCTGTGATCGACAAAGGACAATTGAAGATGAACCGGGAAATCATCGACCTCCACGAAATCATTACCGACGTGATCAAGAATATCAGGATCCAGGTAGAGATCAAAGACGGAGAGATTAAACGGAGATTGAAAGCAACAAAATCTCAAATTGAAGGGGACAGGGTGCATGTAACCAATCTTGTTTATAACCTGCTCGATAACGCGAATAAATATTCGCCCAAAAGGCCCCTGATACGCATCAGTACGGAGAATGCAGGCAATGGAATTGCCATGACCATTGAGGACAATGGCATCGGGATCAGTAAAAATGAGCAGAAAAAAATCTTCGATAAATTGTATCGTGTACCTACCGGAAACATTCATGAAGTACGTGGCTTCGGGCTGGGCCTGAGTTATGTGAAAGCCATTGTCGAAGAGCATCACGGAAAAATCAGTATCGAAAGCGAGGCCAACAAGGGTAGTAAATTCAGGGTATTCCTCCCTTTTGTGATCAAAGAATAAAATCGTATCTTGCCCGTTTATTAGAAAAAACCAGATGGATAAAAATCAAACCCGATTGCTGTTGGCCGAGGATGACCGTAACCTGGGGAATATTCTTAAAAACTACCTGGATGCAAAAGGTTATGCAACCACATTATGCATCAATGGGAAAGAAGCCACAGATGCATTTGCAAAGAAAGAGTTCGATATTTGTATCCTCGACATCATGATGCCGGTAAAGGATGGATTTGCTGCTGCAACAGAGATCCGTGCGATCAATAAAAAGATTCCCATACTTTTCCTTACGGCCAAATCACTTCAGGATGATAAGTTAAAAGGATTTGAGATCGGGGCCGACGATTACATTACCAAGCCATTCAGCATGGAGGAATTGCTTTTACGCATGCAGGCCATTCTTCGGCGTACAGATGAAACACTCAAAACTTCAAACACTCCAAATCTTTATAATATAGGTAGTTATGCTTTTGACTACAATCGTCAAACGCTCATCAGCAAAAACAAGGAACAGAAGCTGACATCGAAAGAGGCAGGATTACTCCGATTGCTTTGCACCCATGCCAACGTTGTACTCGACCGCCACACTGCCTTGAAGGAAATCTGGAACGACGACAGTTATTTCAACGCCCGCAGCATGGATGTTTATATAGTTAAATTGCGTAAATATCTGAAAGATGATCCTCATGTTGAACTGCTTAACGTACACGGGGTCGGTTTCAAACTTGTGATGGGCAACTGAACAGGGGAATAATTCATGAGGACTGCCACGCAATTATACATCGTACCCACCCCTATCGGAAACCTGGAAGATATCACCCTTCGTGCTTTGCGGATTTTGAAGGAGGTTGATTTTATCCTGGCAGAGGATACCCGCACCTCCGGTAACCTCCTTAAACACTATGGGATTGAAAAAAAACTGGTACCACACCACCTGTTCAATGAGCACAAAACCATAGAAAACATTGTTGACCGCCTCAAAGATGGTGCAACCTGTGCATTGGTGAGCGATGCAGGCACCCCTGCCATTTCCGATCCGGGCTATCTGCTGGTGCGATCATGCATTCAGGCAGGGCTTCAGGTGGAGTGTTTGCCGGGCCCTACTGCTTTCGTTCCCGCCCTGGTCAACTCCGGCATCGCTGCCGATCATTTTATTTTCGAGGGTTTCCTTCCCCATAAAAAAGGACGTCATACCCGACTGACCTCCCTGGCAAGCGAAGAGCGGACCATGATCTTTTACGAATCACCCCACCGGCTGGTGAAGGCCCTGAAACAATTTGCTGAATATTTCGGAGAAGACCGTCACGCTTGTGTTTCACGCGAACTCACCAAGATTTATGAAGAAAATGTTCGTGGCTCACTGGCCGAACTGATTGCCTGGTTTGAAAGGAAAAACGTTAAGGGGGAAATTGTCATTGTAATTGCCGGAAAGAGTTGAACCGATCATTTTATACAAGGGTAATTCGCAAGTGCGGAACTTAAACCTTGCTGATTATCTCAAACCTCGTGAAATTTTTTAAGGAAGATTCTTCGATTTCCACCTTATCGACTTTTGCACCCAACGGACCTTTCCAACACCAGGCAATAAACTGTTCAAGGTTTTCCTGACTCCCTTCCGCTTCAATGAAAACTTTATTGGAAGCCGAATTCATCACAGTGCCATTGACTGAAAACCGATACGCAGCTTCCATGGCTGAAAATCGAAAACCAACACGATGAACCTTTCCGGTAATGGTTATATTGTAGTGTTTCATTAAATTATTTTGGGCTTTCAGCGGTCAAAGATACTATATTAATCAATTTTCACAATAATATTTGTTATGTTTCATAATTCTTTAATATTCTAATTACTTTTACCACCTGATTTATTCCTTTCATGTGTGGACGCTATTCTTTCGCAATTGAAGATGCCCTGATCCTTGAACGGTTCGGTGTGAGGGTACGCACCGCCATCTACATAACAAGATACAACTGCTCCCCAACTCAAAACCTGGCTGTGATTTCCAATGATGCCCCTGATACGATGAAGTTTTTTCGCTGGGGACTCATCCCATCCTGGGCAAAAGAACCATCCATCGGATCTAAACTTATCAATGCGCGGTCAGAGACCCTTGTTGACAAACCTTCTTTTAAAAATGCCTTCCGTACCCGCAGATGCCTGGTGCCCGCCACCGGTTTTTTTGAATGGCAGCGCAATGGCAAAAACGTTGCAGGAAACCCTTCTGCACCGACCCCCTGGAACATCAGGATGAAAAATGGTGATGCCTTCTGTTTTGCCGGATTATGGGATAAATGGGTTTCCGGAAACGGTGAAATCATCTATTCGTTTACCATTATTACAACAAGTCCCAATCAACTGGTGGGACAAATCCACGACCGGATGCCGGTAATCCTGCTCAGGGCTGATGAGCAACGGTGGATTTCCCCCCAACCGGATCCATCCCTGGTTGAACTTTTAAAGCCATACCCCGCCGGGCTCATGGAAGCCTGGCCGGTTTCACAACTGGTCAACTCCCCGAAGAACGATGTTCCTGAAATTATTAAGCAAATAGAAATCGAAACCCTCTGAAATTGTTGGCCCCGCTATTTACCAACGGGCAGTTTTACGGCAGCGTAAGTCACCCTGACAACAGGGGAGCCTGCAACTTCAGTAAAGGTTGCCTTGATTTTACCGGTAAGCGTCATATTGGCCACATCAAAGGTTCCATTCAGGGTATCGGCCGTACTGCCAAAGGGCATCAGTGGATTAAAACTGAATGTTTTACCTGTAAGGGAACAAAAACCGGAAGAGTTGATCTGTTCTGTCTCGTGGATGTAAGTTTGCCCGGATGTGATATATTTGACCTGGTACTTGTAGGCAGTAACCTTCATATAACCAGCCACATTTGATACCATCAGGGCGACTGTGTCAAAGTCACTGGTCATCCCGAACCATGTTCCGGCCAATTGCGGGTATTCCGGGGTCGGGGTGGGTGGATCACTTGTTTTTTTGCAGGATACACTAAAAATGAGCACTCCTGCCAGCATCATGCCGATGACGAGAAACGATTTTGATTTCATAAACGTTGGATTAGGTAAAAATGGTCTAACAAAAATAATCATTTTACCCGCATTATAATCAGTTAATATTCTGCGTCAGATCCGCCATATCCCAGGTCTTATTCTTTGTTGCATAATCATACCTCAGCCACCATACCTGGGTAAGGTCGCTCAGATCGATTACCACAGAACCAAAAGTGGCATCGGTTTTACAGAAGGTATTGGTTCCCTCCTTCAAGATGGTGATCTCTGCAAGATGGAGACACTTTGCCTCAAGTTGTTCCTCGGGAGCAGCATTGCCGGATTAACCTTCGCAACCGCTCATTAACAATGAGGCTAAAAGAACTATAAAGAGGGAAGACCTATTTCGTGTAATTAGGGTCTGCTTAAAAACCCCTTGCTAGCTGAACGTAAGATATTTATACCGATATTTGGTCTTACAAGTGCAAGGATATATGAAAAAAGCCCTCAAAAAGCGTGCACCAACGCCAAAATATGTTAGCCCGACCCAGTTTTTATTGGATGGTTTCGAGACCCCGTTTGATCAGACACTCAATCCGGCGAACCGCTGGGTTGTTCTGGCGCACCTAATCCCCTGGGATGAAATCTGTAACCTTTATCTCAAACATGTCGGTATCAGTAGCACAGGTCGTCCCGCGTTAAGCCCTCGCGTGGTAATAGGCTCATTGATCATAAAACATATGTGCAATCTTGATGACCGAGAGGCCGTTGACCAGATGTCCGAGAACATTTACATGCAATACTTTCTTGGTTATTCGAGTTTCACCAATGAACCGCCATTCGATGCCTCGTTGTTTGTTGA